>JAHXHI010000044.1 GCA_025656775.1 gamma proteobacterium symbiont of Bathyaustriella thionipta | reverse complement strand
GTCATCGATAGTTAATAGCGATTCGGTTATAAAAAATTATTTTTAGCCGTTAATTTATCAAAATATTTAGGTTCACCGGTTTTTGCTGAAAGAACAGGCAATCACTTGAATATCAGAAACAGTCAAATCAGCCGAAGCAAGTGCTGCATCTAATAAAATTGCACCGACTGCAGTGTATTCAACAGCAATACGTTTACCTTTTAGAGCAGCCAATGTATCAATATCAGGTTTGGCTAATAAAACATCAGCACCATGCGAAAAATCCATGACCAAAATAATTTTTAAGTCAAAATCATCAGCCTGTAAAGTTAATGCTTCATCAAGCGTTAAAGCTGCGCCCTCAAGTGTACCACTACGGAGACTATGGATTACCTCTGACGCTGAATTCATTTCAACAAGATGAATCCGAGAATTATCATAGTAACCAAGCGTTCGAGCCAGATATAAAGGTTCATAACCCGGCCAGGTGTTTGTACCAATACGTAATGGTGATTCCGGCGCAGGCTTACAAGCAGAAAGAAAAATTATCAATACCAGACAAAAAATCCAATACAGATAATACAACAGATTTAATCTAATTTTCATTTCAGCCTATTCGTTAGGAGTTTATAGGTAAATTTTGCAATTGTTAATACATAACTCACTTAACTTAAATTGAATTGAATACTTTTCACCTTTATATAAATAGTATAGACAAAATCTGATAGCAATTCTATGAAGTCTATATGTCCCGAATTGCCTCAATATAAATGTAACCCAAAGCTAGCCAAAAAAGGAATT
Source organism: gamma proteobacterium symbiont of Bathyaustriella thionipta (assembly GCA_025656775.1). Lineage (GTDB taxonomy): Bacteria > Pseudomonadota > Gammaproteobacteria > GRL18 > GRL18 > GRL18. Next base: position 5,973 of record JAHXHI010000044.1, on the reverse strand, counting down.
GCTGACTTTAATACACGTTAGTTTGTGGATACAAATAAGCCTTTATCACCATTATACCAAGGAAGTCGTTCTAATTTTCTCTGTGGTGAATGTCCATAACAAATTAACGTAAGAGACTATTTAATTTAAAAGAAAAAAAGTAAAATATGGTATTCAAAATTAAATAGCTATAAATTTAGTGATATCATGAGTAAGAAAGCATTTACCTCTTTAGATAGTAAAACAATCGATCCCAACACGCTTCCACCCGCAGGCTTCTTTACCTTATTAGGCTGTTGGCTATATGATTTTATGCTGCTTTGTGCCGTATGGCTGCTGGCAGGTATGGTCTACATGATTCCGGCACAGATGTTTACCCAGGTTGATTCAAGCCTAAAAGATAATCTATCAACGACTGAATTCACCGGTCCGGTTTTTTATAGTTATTTATTTTTTGTCAGCTGGTTCTTTTTTGCCTGTTTCTGGACTCATGGCGGGCAAACTCTTGGATTAAGAACCTGGTCATTGCGTTTACAAACTGAGGATGGTTATGCGCTAAACTGGTTACAGACTTTTCTACGATTTTTGATAGCCGGCACACCCTGGTTAATCTCTCTCTTTGTCTTTGAACAGGTAATAACAAACGAGCTATTACAGCCGCCTTATCAATATGGTGTTTTTATTATTGGTTTTATCGGCCTGTTCTGGATGTTATTTGATAAGGAAAATCGCAGTTTACAAGATATTTTTTCTCATACTCGCATCGTAAAACTACCCAAAAAATCGAAGAAAAGAAATAAATTATATTAGGGGAAATTGATTCAGGACGTTAAAAACTGATAAATTTGTTCACAATGCTGTTCAAAGTTCTGGAATGAATGATCACCTCCCTCTTCAATAAGCAATTGACAATCCGAGTATTTTTTTTCAGCCAGACGATAATCTAACACTTCATCTTCTTTTTGCAGCAACACCATTAAATTCCTGGGTGAACTGATAGATTCAATATAAATCGCTTCTAATTGTTTAATATGTTCTACAGTAAATTCATATTCTTCACCCGTATGATAGTTTTTATTTTTGCCTATATATTCAAACAGCAACGCTTGTGGATTAACCGCAGGATTTACTAATACTGCTTTTAACTGATATTTTTTCGAGAGAAATGTTGAATAAAATCCGCCCAGAGAACTACCCAGTAATACAACCTGGGAGTTATCTATTGCCTGTTCAATAAGACAGGACAATTCTTTAATGGCAGTTGCCGGATAGTGGGAAAGTTCAGGCGCAATGAACTGAACGTCAGGGTAATTTCTGGACAAAAATTCAGAAAAACACTGCGCTTTGAAGGATGCCGGTGAACTATTAAACCCATGAACATAGATAAATAACATCAATCAACCACGATAGCTTATAATCTATTAATTAAGAATTGAGTGACTTTGCTAATGTGTTACTTGATCGTTACACTCTTTTTAATCGTTTTTATCTTTTCATCAGCCTTTTGTTTCTCACTGGAAGAAAGCTCTGCTGCTAATTGCTTCACAGAATCAGCAGCAAATGAATAGCCATTATCAGCGGCAATCTTTAACCAGGCATAGGCTTCAATCAGGTCAACATTACTGCCATGACCACTGGCAATCATAAGTCCTAAATTATATTGTGCCTGATGGTGATTTTGCAGCGCAGCTTTACGCATCCATTTCAGTGCTTCACCCTGATCGGCCATCAAACCATTGCCTTGATAATACATCACCGCTAACGAAAACTGTGCATTGATATCGCCTTTGTCTGCCATTGCACGACAGACTTCAGAAGCTTCGTAAAAATCTTCTTTTTGCATCAAGTCAATACATTTATTCGCAAAAATAGATTGACTAAATATAAGTAAAAGTATAAATGTTAGATATTTCATAATATTCCTGTTTAAAATTAACTTAAATAAACGTTAGTCTGGAACCTGTCCTAGTTATCAACAAGTTCATCAAATTCGTCAGGGCAATGCAGCACATTGTTGCTTTTTCTTTTTAAGCTGCTAAGCCACCCCATTTGCCGAACAAAAAGTATAAAAAACAATAATAAAAATAAGGCATGTACCCACCACATACCCATGATCGGTGAAATAACCCCTTTTCGAATCCAGTTCATGGCAACCACTAATAAATTTGAATATGCAATATACAATAGTATCGCTAAAGCCATTTTTCCATAGCGACCTTGCCTTGGTGCTGTTTTGCTCAAAGGAACTGCAATTATCGCTAAAAGAACCATCATTAGAACTTGTGAAATACGCCATTGTAATTCTGCTATATAAGGTAACTTATTACTTGCCCACAGCTCTATTGTTGGCAGTGATTCCCGATCACGGATATATCGTTTAAGCTGCTTACCCTTCATTAAAACGCCATAATCTTTGAATTTTATAAACCGATAATCTAAAGAGCCGTCATAGCGGTTACCATCCTGAAAAACAATATATCGGGCCCCCTGTTTTGAATCAATCACGATTTTGGCATCATCTGAAGCCATAACACTACTTGAATCACCATTATCAACATGCAAAAAAACATTTTTTAACTCTGTAGGTTCAGGCATCTTTTCGGTGAATAAAACTCTTTTACCATTGTTGGCAAGATTAAATTGACCTGCGGTTATTAATTCAAGATCAGCCTGTGATTTAAATAATTCTTCAGCATGCTGTAATTTATTACTCGCCCAGGGCGCCAAAATCATTGACAGACCAATTTCAAGAAAAACAAATGAAAAAATAAGAATTATTATGCTTTTTAATAAGGAGTCAGGTCCGATACCACAGGCTGAAAAAGCAATCATTTCACTGTCTTTATAGAGTCTACTCAGAGCAAGTAGAATAGACAGAAAAAAGGTTAATGGAATAATCAGAGTCAAACTTTCAATATTTTTTAATAAAATAAGAGAAAACAGGAAATCGAGTGCAATTTTACCATCCGCCACTGCTGACAAAGCTTTTAAGAACTGAGTGCTGAGAATAATAAGAAACAGAACGACAAAAACACCAATAAAGGTTCTTAAGACTTCTTTAATTATATAATCTCGAACAATCAACAATATTGCCTTTTACAGTTAGAAGTCATTTTCAGGTAATTATCTTTCAATTAAATTATATATTTTACTGGATTTGTATAAATTTTTAGCTAAACTACTTGATATAACAATTTTAGTAAAACAAACATATTATTGAAACCAGATCATATTTCTGAGTTCTGGCATACATTTTACGATAATCAGGCTGAATGAACAATGAACCATTGTGTACATTACCTCTTAGAGGCAATACATTTGAAACTATTTAACAATGATAAAAGATACGCTCTTATCTGACAATCACTTTTGTAAATACTAAGGCAGCAAATACTAAGCCAAATACAGCCACTCGTATTATGCAATAAACCTAATAACTATTAATGATATTTTCATCGTTATGGAGTCAACATGGAATTTAGTGTAAAAAGCGGCAGTCCTGAAAAGCAAAGAACAGCCTGTGTTGTTGTTGGCGTCTACGAACCCAGGCGATTAACACCATCTGCACAACGAATTGATGACTTGACTAATGGTTATATCTCCAGCCTTATTCGCCGAGGCGATCTAGAAGGTAAATCAGGACAAACACTCTTATTACACAATATAAGCAACACCCTTTGTGATCGTATTTTATTAGTCGGCTGTGGTCGTGAGCGTGATTTAAGCTTTACTCAATATCGTAAGATTATTTCTAATGCCGTCAGTACATTAAACGATACAGGTTCAATGGAAGCCGTTTTTTATCTCACTGAATTACCGGTTAAAGGCTGTGATAGTTCACAGCGAATACGTCATGCAGTCGAGGCAGCGCAAAACTCATTATATCGTTTTGACCAATTAAAAAGTAAAAAAGATACGACTCGCAGGCCATTAAGAAAGATAGTGCTCACTGTACCAAATCGGCGCGACCTTGCCGATGGCGAACTAGCAGTACGTGAAGGCATGGCAATTACTCAGGGTATCAAATTAGCCAAAGATCTGGGCAATATGCCCGGTAATATATGCACACCAAGCTATCTTGCTGACCGTGCAAAAACACTCACTCGTGTTTATTCTAATCTCAGCGTAGATATTCTAGATGAAGCTCAACTCGAAGAAATGGGTATGAACGCTTTTTTATCCGTGTCCAGGGGTAGTCATCAGCCAGCAAAAATGATTGTTCTGAATTTTACTAATGCGGACTCATCAACCGCACCTATTTGTTTAGTGGGTAAAGGAGTAACATTTGACTCGGGCGGTATTTCGTTAAAACCGGGTACAGGTATGGACGAAATGAAATACGATATGTGCGGTGCAGCGAGTGTTTTAGGTGCAGTCAATGCGATTGCTGAACTACAACTTGAGGTTAATGTCATCGCCGTAATACCTGCAACAGAAAATCTTCCTGATGGGCTTGCTGTTAAGCCTGGCGATATCGTAACCAGTTTTTCCGGGACAACAATTGAAATCTTAAATACAGATGCTGAAGGTCGATTGGTATTATGTGATGCTTTAAGCTATTGTGAAAAATTTAAACCCGCTGTCGTTATTGATGTTGCAACGTTAACCGGCGCATGTGTTGTTGCTTTGGGTAAACATGCTGCGGGGCTCTATAGTAACCATAGCCCATTAGCGCATGATCTCAATAATGCAGGTAAATCCACGGGTGACCGGGTATGGGAAATGCCCTTATGGGATGAATATCAGGAACAATTAAAGAGTAATTTTGCTGATCTTGCTAATATTGGCGGTAAAGAAGCCGGTTCAGTGACTGCCGCCATTTTTTTATCTGCCTTTTGTAAAAAATACCATTGGGCACACCTTGATATAGCAGGCGTTGCCTGGGATTCTGGTCAGAAAAAAGGGGCTACTGGCCGCCCAGTATCATTATTAACCCAATATATAATTGAACATGCCAAAAACATTTAATGACCGTCTATTAAACCTATGCAGATTGATTTTTATATTTTAGGAGAAAATTCACACAGAGATATTAACCAGATGGTATGTCAACTGTGTGAAAAAGCCATTGCTCAACATATGAATGTGTTTATTTACACACAATCAATTGAACAGGCACATCAACTTGATGAATTATTATGGACGTTTAAGCCCGATAATTTTTTAACACATAAAAATGAACTCAGTGAAATTGAAACAGACAGCACCTTTACCTATCCTATAATTATTAGTTCTGACGTCAAAAATGCAACAAAATCTCAGCATTATCAATTCTTAATTAACCTAAGTAACGAGTCCCCTGATTTATTAGCAAACTTCAAACGAATAGCCGAAATGGTTGGGAAAGCGCCTGACGATAAAGAAATTGCCAGAAACCGCTATCGTTTCTATCGTGATAAAGGGTATACTTTGAATAAGTATGATCTGTAATATTATGAAATGACTGGTGCCGTCCTAAGTGAATGATAAAGATAAAAGTAACAAATTCAGCCCTGCAATGGGTGATCTTAAAGGACTTTTAAATAAAGAAGGAATTGATTTTGATTCTGACATAACACCCGAATCTGACCCTGATTCAATCATGGATGAAAACTTTACACCTCCTCAATTGCCCACTCTTGATGGCACAATTACTGTCGAAGATCATAACGATTCAAGTACAATCGATCTGGCTGAATACATCGCAGATATTGAGGATGAGCAGTTTGATATTTTAGATTTTACCAACACAGCAAAAGAATTAGAGGAAAAAGTTGAATCGATTACTGAGCCTGAACACCTTTACCAATTTGAACAACAAGAAGCTGAAAATATTCAAATAGAAAAAATAAAAATCAACTTGATGAATAAATTAAGTAAACAAATTGAACTCAGTGTTGATGAGCTAAAAATCAAACTCCTTAAGTCAATAAAAAACGAAATCGACGAGTTTTTTAAAAAATAATCCTTTAATTGCAAAAAACAAGGCAAACTCCCATCGACTTATTGCACAAA
>JAHXHI010000103.1 GCA_025656775.1 gamma proteobacterium symbiont of Bathyaustriella thionipta | reverse complement strand
CACTCAAGAGAAAGGCTGAATTAAATCGTTAGCATTATGCTTTATGTCAAAAAAGGTGTTTTTGGAGTAATTCTACAGCCTCAACGTGTCATTCATATGTTTATGGAATTATGTTTTGAAGATCTCATTAAAGCATGGATGCCTGTGATGCCCATACAGTTTGAGTTCAGTAGTCGTGAAGTGAATCCGCAATTTGCCAATATTGTGAGTCCAAGTGAAGTGGTGGTGGTGAGTAGTTTACATGTTGAATTAGAAGGTGGCGGTGGAAATATTCATATCACCATGCCTTATTCAATGTTAGAACCAATACGTGAACTATTAGATGCCGGTATACAAAGTGATCGCAGTGATGTTGACGAACGCTGGAGTCAGGCGCTGGGTGATGAGATTAAATCAGCTGAAGTGAATGTCTCATCAACTTTGGCAAATACGTCATTGTCATTACGGGATGTTGTGAATCTTAAAGATGGGGATATTATTCCTGTAGAAATAAAAGATGAAGTAAGTGTTTTTGCCGAGGGAATCCCTGCTTTTAAAGCGCATCATGGAATTCATAACGGGCATCATGCTATTAAAATTTTAGATAAAATGGAACGTCCTACGCATCTTGAAACAGGTATTCCTTTTTTAGATGAGGCATTTGTCTCAACTGATGCTGAAAATTCTAAAAAAGAAACGAAGGCGTTGCCAGAAAAGGGTAGTTGAACTTGAATCAATCAATAGGATACCTTCACATAGTTCAGTATGTGAACAATTATAGCTGGATATAAAATAATGAATGATGAAACAGAAAGTGCAGAAACTGACGAAGATCCCTGGTCAGAAGCAATGAATGAACAGGCTGAATCTGAGGCGGCTGGATTTGAAAACTTGAGTGATGATGCGATTGAGTCTGATGGTGAGATTAATCTTGATGTCATCCTGGATGTCCCTGTTGATATTTCAATGGAAATTGGACGTACTAAAATCAGTATTCGCAATTTATTAAAGTTAAACCAGGGTTCGGTGATTGAACTGGATCGTCTTGCCGGTGAACCTATGGACGTGTTAGTTAATGGTACATTGATTGCTCATGGTGAAGTTGTTGTGGTTAATGATAAATTTGGCATTCGTTTAACGGATGTTATCAGTCCTGTTGAACGTATTAAAAAACTGAAATGATAGCCCTGTTGCCGTCCAGCCAATCAATGTTTATTGTTCACAATCAGTTAAAGACTTATTGGAAAAATACCTTATCGATTCTTAGTATTGTATTATTACTGACACTTCAATCTTTACCTGTTTACGCCAATGACAGTCTTACTACAGGTCAAATGTATCAGGATACAGACCAACAACACAGTGAATCACCTGATAAAGCGTCATCTGAAAAGCCAAAATATTCTTTTTTATCAAATAACTTATTCGCTAATGCACCTGATAAAACAGTTAAACAAGAAACATCTGCCAATGAGATGTTAAATCTTTCATTAGGACTTATAGTGATCCTGGTGATGATTTTTTCACTTGCCTGGTTGATGAAAAAAATGGGCTATACTAATACCACCGGGCAGGGACAATTAAAAATCATCGCCAGTTTAAATCTGGGACAAAAAGAAAAAATTGCCTTGATTCAAGTTGGAAAACAACAATTACTGGTGGGTATGACAGCAACGCAGATTAACACCCTGCATGTTCTGGATGAAGTGATTGAAGAAATAGACATAAAACAGGCAGGCGTTGCAAGCGATGGTGCTTTTACCAATAAGTTTGCTGAACTATTAAAACACAAACAGAGCAATGTAAAATAAACGGCATAGAATGACTGATTATGCTCAGAGCATAGCGCAATAAATACTGTATTTTTTAATTAGGCTGATTTTTCATATGAAAAAAACTCAATTATCACCTGCTTTTCATCACTGTTTAAAGCCGATACTCTTGCTTCTGTTATTAATACTTCCTGGTCTTGCTCTTGCTGCACCAAGCCTTGATGCAGTCACTGTCACCACAGGAGCGGATGGTGAACAGAACTGGTCGATAACGATTCAGGCATTGGTTCTTATGACGGTGATTACATTATTACCGTCCATGCTGTTAATGATGACATCATTTACCCGTATAATTATTGTGCTGGCCATTGTACGTCAGGCAACGGGTCTCATGCAGGCACCTCCTGCTCAGGTCCTGGTGGGCTTAGGACTCTTTTTAACCCTGTTTATTATGGCGCCCGTATTTGACAGAATGTACAGTGATGGTGTGAAACCCTATCTTGATGAGCAAATCGGTGTAGAAACTGCGCTTGAAAGGGCTTCAAAACCATTACATGAATTTATGTTGGCGCAAACACGAGAAAAAGATTTAACCATGTTTTCTGAAATTGCCAAAAAAGGGCCCTATCAAACACCTGCTGATGTGCCTTTTACCGTTTTAATTCCATCTTTTGTTACGAGTGAGTTGAAAACTTCATTTACCATTGGTTTTTTAATCTTTATTCCTTTTTTGATTATTGATCTGGTGGTTGCCAGTGTCTTGATGTCAATGGGTATGATGATGCTGTCGCCACTCATTGTTTCGATGCCCTTTAAACTGATGTTGTTTGTATTAGTGGATGGTTGGTCAATGATTATGGGCACATTAGCTTCAAGCTATTACCTATAGCTTTTATCAGCATAATAACGGAGAAATAATCATGACACCTGAATCCGTATTAGATATTTTACAAGGTGCAGTGTACCTTATTATTATTCTATTATTGATTATTTTAATACCGGCATTAGTTGTAGGTCTCATGGTGAGTATGTTTCAGGCCGCGACCCAGTTGAATGAACAAACATTGACCTTTATACCTAAACTTCTGGTGACCTTTGGGGTACTCATGTATGCCGGGCCTTATATGTTGGGGCGTTTAATGGAGTTTATGACTCAAATGTTTATTAATATTCCGCTTTACTTAAGCGGCGGTTAATAGACGGATGTTTTCCACTGCTGAGATTACTGCCTTTATTGGTGCCCTGATTTGGCCATTTATTCGTATCAGTGCCATGATGCTGGTTGCGCCTGTTTTTTCAGCTAAATCTGTTCCTGTTAAAGTTCGAGTTGCTGCGGCTATGGCAATGACTCTGGTAGTGATGCCTGTTTTGCCGCCACTGCCTTTAGTCGATTTTATCAGTGGTGAAGCACTTTTGATTGCTGTTCATCAGGTGCTTATCGGCGCTATTATGGGCTTTGCATTACAGCTGGCATTTAATTTATTTGTTATGGCCGGTCATATTCTGGCGATGCAGGCGGGCTTGGGCTTTTCTATGATGAATAGTCCTCAGGATGGTGTTCAGGTAACAGTTGTTGGTCAACTTTATCTCATGCTGGCGACGCTTTTATACCTGGCTCTTGATGGACATCTTATTTTAATCCGAGAAGTATTAAATAGTTTTACGCTTCTGCCCATTGGTGCAGGCGGTATTTCGCCAGCGGGTTACTGGATGCTGGTCAGCTGGGGGAGTACGATGTTTCTCAGTTCAGTGATGATTGTTTTGCCCGCTATTACGGCATTACTCATGGTGAATGTGAGTTTTGGTGTGATGTCTAAAGCATCACCCCAGCTCAATCCTTTTTCTGTGGGCTTCCTGATCACGATTATTCTTGCCTTTGCCATTATTTATATCACCTTGCCTACCCTGATTCCGCATTTTGAAAAAATAATGACGGCTATTTTTCAACTTATCCAGGATATTTTGCAGCAGAGTACTGCGTCACTGCCTACTGCAAGTCTTTGTGCAAAAGGGATTGTATGATGGCTGAAAATGAAGATGGTCAGGAAAAGTCGGAAGACCCCACGGCGAAAAAGAAATCGGAATCCCGAAAGAAAGGTCAGATACCTCGTTCTAAAGAATTAACCACTTTGTTTATGCTGATTGCCGCTATTATCGGCATAATGATTTTTTCTAAAGATATGATTGAAGTGATTACTGATATTATGCGCCATAATTTTTCAGTAGAACGAACGACTCTGTTTGCACCAGAACAGTTGTTTACTCATCTTAAATCTGAACTGGCGGCCATGCTGAAGGCTCTTTTACCTCTTTTTATTTTAATGGTGATTACGGCTGTTTTATCCAGTGCCATTTTAGGCGGCTTTAATTTTTCAGGTGAGTCGTTGATCCCCAAATTAAGTAAAATGAGCCCGATAAAAGGCCTGAAAAAAATGTTTGGTACGCAGGGGATTATTGAGTTAGTAAAAAGTATCTTTAAGATATTATTACTAGGCAGTGTGGCTGTTTATTTTCTTTGGCAGGCGAAAAATGAGCTTTACGGTTTATCAGATGAGTCTTTTCCCGGTGCTTTTATTCATGCTATGGAACTCATTAGCTGGCAGTTTTTACTGGTCTCTTTAGGCATGATTGTGGTGGCTGCCATTGATGTGCCTTATCAGATTTGGAGTAATACCCGTCAGTTAAAAATGACCAAACAGGAAGTGAAGGATGAATCTAAAAACACGGATGGTAATCCGGAAATAAAAGGCCGCCAAAGGCAAATACAACGAGAGATGGCCATGCAGCGTATGATGGCTGATGTGCCTAAAGCAGATGTGATTATTACCAATCCAACGCATTATGCGGTGGCTTTACAATATGATACTGAAGGTTCGGGGGCACCTGTTATGCTGGCCAAAGGTGTAGACCTGGTGGCCTTACAAATTCGTAATGTGGCTAAGGCAAATGATGTGCCTGTTATGGAGATTCCACCACTTTCGCGTGCAATTTATCATTCGGTTGAAATTGGTCATGAAATTCCTGGCGGACTCTATGTGGCTGTGGCTCAGGTTCTGGCTTATATCTTTCAGCTTAAAAGCGGTGATGTCGATGAAAGCCAACAACCCGATATGTCTGATTTGCCTATACCCAAAGAACTGAGGTATTAATGAGTCTTATCTGGGGGCAATAAACATGACCAGAAAGCAAAAAATAACCAGCCCAATAAAAAAGTAGATAAATTTTCGAGGCGTTTTGTTTTGCCAGTCTTTACCATGAAAACGGGTTGGTGCATTACAAACAGAACAGCTGCCTGCATCGGCATCAATTTCATTCCCGCAATGACTGCAATAGTGCTTTTCCATATTAGTCAATATCCAGACCGTTACGATGAATTCTAATCACTTCTTTGACCATATCGATAAATTTTTCAGGTGTTTTTATTTTTCGGATCATAGAACCACGGTGATTAGCAAATACCATAATTAAAACTCTTAGCTGTTAAAATAGTGTAAATTTATTTGTTTCTCAGATTAAAAAACAAATGGTGTCAAATTGGCTCAATATCAAGCCTTAACTATCGATTCGTAATAAGGATAATTCATCTTCAAGCTGCTGACAATCTAGATTCATAAACTGGGTGTGGTTAAACGTGGTAAAACCGCCACTCACTTCATACCAGGCAAAACCACTGCTCCATGAGGCATCATCATAAGTACCCTGATGCTTTCTCGGCAGGCAATAGACGATACCGGGTAAATAAATCAGGTTGTAACTAATCTGCTGTGTATGTAGTTGTTGAATAAAGTCCCAGGCCAATTCAATGGAGTGAAATACTTTACATTCAATAGGATAGGATTTAGTTCCGCCATTATGTGTCCAGTCCAGGTTGCTTACCGGAAGTGGGTGCTCTTTAATAAACAGGTGAAAATGCAGGTGGTTGATAGAAGAAAAAGCACCGTATGAGTTATAGGCCATACCCACACCATTTAAATGTTCACCCAGCTGCTCAGTAATTTGCCAGATGTATTGGTGGTATTCATGGCTGAGATATTGAGGTAAACAGGCTTCTTTATCGGGCACAAGCAGTGAATGAAAACGGGCAAAAGGAAATTTGTTATAAAAAATATCCAGATGTTTGCCATTCAATAGGCCATCCCAATAGCTTTCTTTTTGTAAAAAAGGCTTATTAAAATGAAAACCGTCTGGATTAAACTCCAGGTGAATACCCTCAATGACATTTTTGCTCATACGGGCGGGTCTTAGTGAACGGATATGATTAAATTGTAATTCCCATTGTCGGGTATGACGAAATTCAGTTTGACTGACTTTGTCAATTCCCATTGCCATTAACTTTAAAAAAACCAGAATATCGTCCTCGGGCTCTGTTAAAAGCTGACCATCTTGTAATAAAAAGCAATACTGTTTGGCTAATTGTTTATATTTTTCTAATAAAGCGGTATGAGTAAAGTCATGAACGTGCTGGTCAAAGCTGGCATTGGCTAACACCAGAATAAAAATGCCCAAACCATCATAATCCAGCAATTTAACCAGTCCCTGTTCAAAGATATGGCGGAATTCCTCATTTGAGGTAAATAGTTCTTTATTCATAGACGTCTTAACCAGCTTAAGTTATTTAAAAAATCACAATGACATGAGTGTTTTTTATTAATTTTGTAAACTGCGTATATTAACCTATTTTGACTCATAAAGTCTGATATGAATAAACGCTTTGATTAAATCTGTTGTCACAATATCCATCGTTAAAAAAGCGGGTGTTTTAAGTCATTTGCTTTAAGTGTTTTGTTATTTTTTAGTCCTGATATAGCGGAAATTCACTAAAACTACGTAGTTTCCGAGATTGTTTCATGATATATGTCAATTATACTGTATTTAACTGAGTTATTGCTCTACTGTTAACGTAGCTGAGTTTCAAACCAAAAAGTTTAAACTAAGGTAGTTTTAACTTAACTAGTGTCCATCCGTAAATAGCCTTTTTTTAGCATTCAACTAAAAAAAAGGCCATACAAAATCATATTCAGCTTTCTTAAAATTTAA
>JAHXHI010000318.1 GCA_025656775.1 gamma proteobacterium symbiont of Bathyaustriella thionipta | reverse complement strand
ATAGACATGTCGGTTTTAATAAATTACATAACTTTTCTGTCAAGCTTTTTTTTTCAATTTTTTTTAAATTTATGCTGAATAGTTACAAATTCTGTTCATTAAAACCTTCCTTTGTGTTGTATCTGATATCTGTCTTATAAATAAGGGATAAAGATAATAATTCAAGTAATTGTACATTTGACTGTTAATGTTTTAATAAGTTTCTGAACCTGAATTCATAATGTGATAAAAATTACTGACTCTGATTGTTTTTCGTTTTATAGTAAAGCACTCACTCACATTAAGTATCATTCACCTAAAATGAGAATAATCTATGAAAGTTGCCATCACCAGTCAAAATCGAAAAACAATTACCAGCCATGCAGGTAAATGCAGAAAGTTCTGGATTGTTGAGATTGAAAATAATGAAGTGATTAATAAAGAATTATTAGAATTAGCCATTGAGCAAAGCTTTCATTCCAGCTCACCCTTTGAGCCCCATCCCTTCGATACGATTAATATCCTGGTCACCGGCGGCATGGGTAATGGTCTGGTTCAAAGGCTGTCAGCAAAGGGGATTCAGGGGCTTGTTACCAGTGAAACAGATCTGGATAAGGCGATCAGCGCTTTACTGGCGGGGACACTAAAACATGAAGCGGATAAACCACATGATCAGCATCACGTTTAAGATAGAATCTGTTATCCTATACAGATGGCATCAATACTTGAAGTAAATTCCCTTAGCAAACATTATCAAACAACGATTGCAGTTGATAATGTCTCTTTTCAAATTAATAAAGGCCAGTGCTTTGGTATGCTGGGACCCAATGGCGCAGGTAAAACCACCACGATTGAAATAATGGAAGGAATTACTGAGCCCACATCTGGAAAAGTCCTTTATAAAGGGAACGCGCTTGGACAGCTGTTTCGTACACAATGCGGTATTCAGTTTCAACACACATCACTTCAGGAGTTCTTAACGGTAAGAGAAACACTCAAGCTTTTTGCAGGGCTTTATCCTGAGAGTTCTGATCTGAATGAACTGATCAAACGCTGTAATTTAGAAAGTTTTCTGGATAGTGATAACCGCAAACTTTCCGGCGGCCAACGCCAACGCATGTTATTAGCAATAGCGCTGATCAATAATCCTGAAATTGTCTTTCTGGATGAACCCACAACAGGTCTGGACCCGCAAGCCAGACATAATTTCTGGGATCTGATTAAAAGCATACTCAGCCATGGTACAACCGTTATCCTCACCACACATTATATGGAAGAAGCCGCTGAATTGTGTGATGAAATTGTTATTATGGATCATGGTCGTATTATTGCTCAGGGAGCACCCTCTGAATTATTACAACAACACTTTTCTGAACGTCTTGTGCGCATCCCTGAAAATGTACTTTCTGCTGCACAAATTGAAGCGCTGAAACAACAGCATCCCAGTTTGAATAAAAACGCGCTGTTCCAGCACTCCCTGTATCAAAAAGATGACTGGATTGAAATATCAACGAACGATGTTAATCAAACGATGAAATATCTGTTAAATGCGGGCATTGACCTGAGTTTTCTGCAAATACGTCAGCATAACCTTGAAGATCTCTTTTTAGAACTCACAGGAAAAGATTTACGAATATGAAACGTTTTTTAGCGATATTACACGCCCGTAATCTTGAGTTTATACGTGATCGAGCAGCACTTTCATGGGGCTTAATTTTCCCCACCGCTTTAATGATGGGCTTTGCGCTGGTATTTTCAAATGGTGATCAAGAACGCTATAAGGTGGGTATTGCGGGTGAATTTAATCATCCTTTTTTACAGAGCCAGTATATAAAATTTATCCCTGTAGAAAACCTTGAAAAAGCCATTATTAAAGTTGAACGACACCAGCTGGATCTTTTGATCGCATCTGATAAATTACGCTATTGGGTGAATTCCAGCTCTCCGGGAGGTTATATTACTGAACAACTCCTCAAAGCCAGTGGCGGTGAAGTCCTCAAAGTCAATGAAGTCTCCGGAAAAGAAATCCGCTATATCGACTGGCTTATTCCAGGTGTTTTAGGAATGAATATGATGTTCAGTGCCCTGTTCGGCATTGGATTTGTCATTGTCCGTTATCGAAAAAATGGCGTATTAAAACGGTTACGTGGCACACCGCTTAGTGCCACTGAATTTCTTATGGCGCAGATATTTTCTCGACTATTACTCATTATTTTTGTTTCGGTTATTGTTTACATAGGTTGTGATCTGATCCTGGACTTCAGTATGTATGGTTCTTATATCAATCTGTTTCTGGTATTTGCAATCGGTTCGCTGGCAATGATTTCTCTGGGACTTTTAATTGCATCACGTCTTAAAAGTGATGAACTGGCGGCAGGACTGACTAACGCGATATCCATTCCTATGATGCTATTATCAGGCGTGTGGTTCTCTTTAGAAGGTTCTCCTCAATGGATACTGTTCATATCAAATCTATTACCGCTCACCCATGTCGTAGATGCCTCACGAGCCATCATGCTTGAGGGTGCAGGGATAATCGATGTGAGTCATCATATATTAATCATGTTGCTTATGATGCTGTTTTTTTTATTTCTGGGTGTCAAACTGTTCCGCTGGGAATAATCAGCTACCAACTTGAGCCATCAATTGATATGAATGTGAACACCCTGACAATACAAATTAATACCATCGCTCTGTATATCGGTTAATCACCCCAGTCTTCACCATAGTAATGGGTGATCTCATCCCCTTTTTTTATTTTTTTAATGGCCATCACCGTAAAGTCATCATAGTAAGCCGCATTGGCTTTATTATTGTGATTAATATATTTAAAGTCATCCAATACCGTATAACCTTTATTTTCTTCCACCCATAAGACATAGGGGCCATCTTTTTTAGCTTGCTTATATTTAAAGGCGCCAATTAATTCACCTTTTTTGATATCTCTTGAAGCAAAGAGCCCCTTACCATGGATAGCACTTTGTTCTACGTAGACGGGAGGATTATTTTTTTTATATTGCTTTTTCATGGTATTCTTCTCAACAAACTGAAATATAATCAATTATTTTCAAGGTTTTTGTGCAATAAATGTTGCACGTTCAGGGGCAGGATAGCCTTCGATCGTTTTGTTATGATCATCTGGGTCAAGAAAATCTTTTAACGACTCATAGGGCATCCATGAAGTGGTTCGTTGTTCTTCTGTTGATGTTTGATTAATATCAACCACCTTGATTTGTTTAAAACCACAGCGCTGCAGCCATTGTTTCATGGTATCAACAGAGGGCAGAAACCAGACATTACGCATTTTTGCATAGCGATTGTCGGGCACCAGCGATTCACCTTGTTCACCTTCAACTACCAGGGTTTCAAGTACCAGTTCTCCACCCTTTCGCAAGGTACTTTTTAATTGCAGCAAATGATCAATCGGTGAGCGACGATGATAGAATACGCCCATTGAAAAAACCGTATCAAATGCCTCCATATTCTTAGGCAGTGCTTCTATTCCCATCGGCAGTATATGAACAGGCTTTTCACCAATAAAGTGTTTCATCGCCTGAAACTGCATCCAGAATAACCATGAAGGATCAATACCGATCACTAAACGAGCCCCCTCACCATGCATTCGCCAGCAATGATAGCCATTACCACAACCAATATCTAATACCGTACGTTTTTTTAAGGGCGATATGTGATCTTTAATTCGATTCCATTTCCAGTCTGAATGCCATTCGGTATCAATTAACAAATCATTGATCTGATAGGGTCCCTTACGCCAGGGTGATAATTGTTTAAGAGAGGCTTCTAATTGAACGGCGTCCATAGACGCGCTGCATGTTACCTGTAGATTATCCGCAGTTAAATCAACATCACAATGGACAATTTCCGGCAGCTGCTTCAGGGCACTATTCCAACGTTCATAATCACCATGACTTTCAGGTGACAGTGATTCTAATTGTTCCGGAAGCTGTGTGGCCCATTTTTCTAATGCAGAGTCCTGCATGGCTTGATAAAGCGGTTCATAAAGAGAATGAATGTCAGACATGTTATTGGTTATATTTTTTAGATTAATAATATTCAGCTTTCTATTGCTTATTTTATGGCAATTAATGATGAAAAATTAAAGCACTGAAACCATTGTTCAACTTGTTTAAAACCCGTTTTTTTTAAACGTAATTTATGATCTTCCAAGGTTTCAGGTAAAAGAACATTTTCAATAGTCTGTCTTTTTTGACTAATCTCTAAATCACTATAACCATTTGCTTTTTTAAAGAAATGATGCATGTCAATAAGGAGTTGTTGTTGTTCTGTGTCATTATAATTTAACTTTTCTGAGAGAATAAGAATACCGCCTTTATTCATTCCCTGGTAAATTTTTTTGAGTAGTTCTGAGCGTTGTGCAGGCAGTATAAACTGTAAGGTAAAATTCATCACTACCACTGAAGTGTTAACCACATCAATTTTATTAATATCATCACAGATAAATTCGATACATTTTGAAGTGCTTTCTGACGTCTCGCTTTGCTGCAGCAATAATTCAGCTTTTTGTAACATTGCCTGAGAATTATCAACCGCAATAATTTTTAAAGAATCCTCTTTAATTGCTTTGGCCATTGACAGTGCAGAAGCACCCAGAGAGCAGCCCAAATCATAACATTGAGTATGCGGCTGAAAAAATTCAGCTGACAGGATACCTGTCATCGCCACAATACTGGCATAGCCAGGAACTGAGCGATTGATCATATCAGGAAAAACATTGGCTACTTTTTCATCAAAGTTAAAATCAACCAGCTTATCCAGCGGTCTGGAATACAGGGTATCTAAATTGGTACTCATTTCCGAGCTCACAGCAGCTCTGCCCACAAGTCATGTTCACTATTATCAATGATTTTAACATTAATAAAATCACCCGGATTTAAACCGGCAGCTTGATCAACTTCTGTGTCTTCTATTGGATCGACAAACACTAAACCATCGACTTCCGGCGCATCAGCAGCACTACGGGCAATAAGCCCTTTTTCATCAATTGAGTCAATGATAACCCGCATTGACTGACCTATTTTTGCCTGTAACTTATTAAAGCTGATTTCTGACTGTAGCTCCATTAATCGTACCAGGCGTGCTTGTTTTATTTTTTCCGGTACGGGATCAGCCAGTTCATTAGCAGAGGCACCTTCTACCGGTGAGTATTTAAAAGCACCCACTCGATCAAAGTGAATCGTTTTAATAAAGGTTAATAAATCTTCAAAATCTTCTTCTGTTTCACCAGGAAAGCCCACAATAAAGGTACTTCTTAAAGTGATGTCCGGGCATATTTCACGCCATGACGCAATCCGCTTTAGCATATTTTCAGTATTGGCCGGCCGCTTCATTGCCTTAAGGATTTTGGGTGATGAATGCTGTAGTGGAATATCCAGATAAGGCAGGATTTTACCTTCAGCCATCAGTGGTATGACATCATCCACATGAGGATAAGGATACACATAATGCATACGTACCCAGGTATCCAGCTCACCTAACGCCGAGGATAACTCTTTAAAGCGGGTTTTAACGGGTTTGCCCTGATAAAAGCCTGTCTGATATTTCACATCGACACCATAAGCTGATGTGTCTTGTGAGACAACGAGTAACTCTCGTACACCGGCATGCACCAGATTTTCTGCTTCCTGTAATACTTCACCAACAGGTCGACTGACCAGATCCCCTCGTAAAGAGGGAATAATACAAAAACTACAACTGTGGTTACAACCTTCAGAAATTTTTAAATAGGCATAATGTCGAGGTGTTAGTTTTATGCCACCTTCAGGAATCAGACTGGTATAAGGATCATGCTCAGGAGGAATATGCGCATGCACAGCCGCCATCACTTCTTCCAGGGCATGAGGTCCGGTCACAGCCAGCACTTGTGGATGGGCCTGTTTTACAATATCACCTTTTCCGCCTAAACAGCCTGTCACAATGACTTTACCATTCTCAGTCAGTGCTTCACCAATAGCATCCAGCGATTCTTCTACCGCTTCATCAATGAAACCACAGGTATTGACCACAACCATGTCTGCATTCTGGTATGAATCACCAATATCATACCCTTCGGCACGCAAACGTGTCAGTATCTGCTCTGAATCAACTAATGCCTTAGGGCATCCCAAACTAATGAAACCAATCTTGTGTGCCGCCATATTATCCCTGATAAAACAATTTTGTATTATGAGTGTATAAGTAGAATTGAGATGTATCGCTGACTCTATCTTATCCTGCAAAAAGCTTATTATAGCAATTTAAATGGCTTAGTGGTTATGCTATCATCCGACAGCAAAAATTGATGTAACTAAGCATTAAATTTCTAAAAATTTTAAGGAAACAAAATGAAAAAACTTCTTTTATTAAGCGCTTCTGCAGGTCTGCTGCTATCGGGCTGTAGTCGTGATTATACGCCCGCAGCCGGTGCCACAGGTGAAGCTATTTTTAAAGCTGCCTGTCTGGAATGTCATGAGGCGATTGAAGGCAAGGACACTATTTATTATGAGATCGCGAGTGAGAAGAGAAGTACTGATTTTTTTGCTAAAAAAATCAGTTCCGGCAGTCTAATTATGCCGAAATTTCCCAATATTACTGGTGATAGTCTTAAGGCTGTCAGTCAATATGCGTTTGAACATTCAATAGAAAAATAACGCTTGAAGAATTAAAAACGGATAAATTCTCATCTATCCGTTTTTAATCATTTGAGAAAATCTTTTGGCAAAATGGATATCTCTTTTTGTTCGCATAAGGCAGGGTAAGAGCATTATAAATGCTGCCCTAATAAAATTTCAGCCCTGAAATTATCATCCAGAGCAGCTAATTTACGCTTTCGCTTAAG
>JAHXHI010000206.1 GCA_025656775.1 gamma proteobacterium symbiont of Bathyaustriella thionipta | reverse complement strand
TAAGTTCAAGTCTTGCATTGGAATTGTTATTTGATAAAAAGTTACCTGATTTTATCTGAGATTAAAAATCATGCTGAATAGTTACATTTGGAGTAGAATTTATCATGAACAAAATGAAAGAAATGATGAACAGTATGAATCCTGAAATGAAAGAGAAATGCATGGATATGATGGGCTCAATGGCACCAGATATCAAACAACAATGCATGGATATGATGCAAAGTATGATGTCTGATAATGAAAATTGTGAGGATGATAAAAATAATTCGCTTAATCTGGTCTTTACTCATAAGGCATCTAATGATTTCAAAACCATTGAAGATCGAATAGAAGAAGATGCTAAAGCGATTGGTTTAGGTCTGAAAAAGGTTTATCCATTTTCTGTTAATTTACCAGAGCAACAAGGACTTGAAATTAATGAAGCCGCTTCAGTGTATGAACTCTGTATGCCATCACTTGCGGCAGATTTACTAAACACTCAGCCAGAATTAAATGTGCTGATGCCTTGTCGCATCAGCCTGTATGAAAAACAGGGAGAGGTCTTTGTCAGTACGCCTGATCTGGAAGTCCAGCTAGATGCATTGGGTTGTCAGGATGAATTAAAAACAGGCATTATTGAACTGTACAAAAAAATGATTGAAATGATTAAGAGCTGGTAATGCATATTTTAGAGTGTCTTAATAATGGCTGATTATCTTCTCTTTTTTGTAATGACTCTGGGGTTTTCAACGCTCTTTGCTGTGGGTGGTATTGGTTCGGCTATTGCTTTAGTTCCTGTTTTTATCATGATGGGTTTACCCATTAATCTGGCCAAGGCCATTGGATTGTTTATCAATACGGCCAGTACTCTTATGGCCAGCATAATGAATGCAAAGCGAGGGGTACTGAATGTTAAGACAACATTACCCCTGATTATTACTTTGCTACTGGCAACCC
Organism: gamma proteobacterium symbiont of Bathyaustriella thionipta; assembly: GCA_025656775.1. Classification (GTDB taxonomy): domain Bacteria; phylum Pseudomonadota; class Gammaproteobacteria; order GRL18; family GRL18; genus GRL18. The sequence continues at coordinate 5,900 of JAHXHI010000206.1, read as the reverse complement.
CTGTCGGTGCGTATCTGAGCCTTTATGTGGATGAGGTTATAGTCAAGTGGTTACTGATTGGGTTTCTTTTTATCAGTGCAACCTTAATACTTTTTCAAAAAAGAAAAGCTCACTTCCAATATCAGGGAAGCTGCTGGTTAATACTGATTGGCGGCAGTGTTGGTCTGCTATCTGGCCTGTTGGGAGTAGGAGGCGGTGCACTGATTATACCGCTACTCATTTTCCTTGGCTATAATGCTAAAGAAGCTGGTATTGCCGTCAGTATGGTGATCCCTTTCTCATCATTTGGCGCCTTTAGTACTTATCTGAGTTTTGTCGGAATGGATTGGATACTACTGGCTGTTGTCACTGTTGCCGCCATTTTAGGCGGTTATCTTGGTAACTGGATCATGCATTTTAAACTCTCTTCTGCACAGGTCAAAAAATTTATTGCGGTTATACTGTATCTGTTAGCGGGTAAATTTATTTTTGACTTAGTCTTATAATTAAGATTATTTACTTAATTTGTCGTATCAGTCTTATAATTAAGATTATTTACTTAATTTGTCGTATCTGATCCAGAAGCTGTTCATCATCCCATTCTCTGCCGCCAATTGCCCGATAAACTATCTGGCCATCCGGAGAAACAATAAAGGTTGTCGGCAAGCCTCGTACTGGCCATTGCTCTGAGACTGCACCTGATTGATCCAGTAAAATAGTGAAGTTAGCAGGATAATCACCAAGAAATGTAAAAACAGTGTCTTCATCTTCGCCCACATTAATGGCCAGCATAGCAATACACTCATCTTTAATTTTATTCCATGCCCGTTCCATTGATGGCATCTCAGCTCGACAGGGTGGACACCAGGTTGCCCAAAAATTGATAATAACGGGCTGACCTTTGTAGTCTGATAATTGGTGTTTGACACCATCCATATCAAGCAAAGAAAAACCAGGTGCTGGTTGTGCTTTAGAAAGAGAGGTCAAAGACTGTTCAGAAAAAACTAAACTTGAATGGAGTACAATTGTGATAAAAAGGCTTAATATAAAGGCTGACTTGAACTCTGATTGAAATTTTATTTGTAAAAACCTTATTTGTAAATACATAGTGGACCCTTTAAATTCGTTCGTTATTATCAATGCTAATGTCTTCAGGGCATTGAATATTTTTAATCCATTGATCGTGAAATTGTACCTGTTCTGAAGCTTGATTACTTTGCCAAAAAATATGTAAGTCAAACCAGGCTCCAGGAGGCAAGCCAAAACTGATCATTCCCCAATTATAATCACCACCAGGTTCAAATGTCTGTTCGCTGGGAAAGGTTGCCCATTTGAAGGCGATGCGAGCTGACGGTTTCACTTGTTTGTTTTTATCTTTTATTGTCAGCCATTCATTAGCCCAATCTTCTTTAAGTTTAATACCTTGTGTTATTTTATTTTTATTAATTGAAAGAGGCTGATGGATAATACGCCAGTTTTTTAGTGAAATTGAAATGGGTTTGCCCGTTTTCTTTAAGCCTGTATTTTTTACTATCGTTTGAAAGACACACTGTGTCGCTATCTTATTGGCCTGCTGTTTGTTAAAACCTCTGCCTTGAAAAAAACCACGAGTTTGATCGGGCAGACGCTGTACTAATTGCAGTTCCAAATCAGATTGGGTCAGCTGCCAGGTTTTTAGCCCCGTCGTTTTATCAATTAATGTATTCACTTGCGTTTCATTTAACCCACTTTCAATACTGGCTAAAGTGAGTACTGGAAAGAAAAATAAGAGAGTAAAAAAATATCTGATGGCACTCATCATAAAGTGGTTTCCCAAACGATTATTATTCTTTTATATTCAAATGACAAGCCTACCATAAATTAAAAAAATCTAGTGATCAATGGAGCCATCAACAAAGGGTTTATACGCTTCAATATAAAACTCAGGACTTTGACAATTTTGCTGAACAGATTGTCTTTTTTGCATGGTCTCTAACCATTGGTTAATGTGCTGGTATTTATCCGATAATTCAAACCCACGGTAGTGTGACAGAACACAGGCATGTTCAAAGAAGGGATAAAAGGTTAAATCAACCAGAGTAAAATCTTTACCTAACCAATAAGGCCCATTATCTCGCCCTGATAGTGCTGCTTCAATAAAATCAAGCGACTCATTCAGCGCCTGTCTGATCGGCTCATGTTTGTTCTCATCCAGTTCAAACACCAGTCCACAGCAACTGGGTTGAAAGCTGCTATTACAATATTCAATCCAGATCCGAGCTTGTGCTCTGGCAACAGGATCTTGTGGCAATAAAGGATTCTTTTGCCAGTTGTCTTCAATGAATTCATTAATAACCGTACTTTCCCAAATCACATCATCCCCCCATTGCAGTAGAGGCACTTTAGCGGTTGGAGAAAGTTTATAATACCACTGTGGGATATTTTCTAAATCAATAATAATCGCTTCATGTTCAATTTCTTTTTCAGCTAATGCCAGGCGAACCCGATAAGCAAAAGGGCACACATCATTGTAGTAAAACTTAAGTGCTTTCATCATCAAGCCTTTTTGCTGAGTCTTTTTTTAATAAAAACTGAAGCATAATGATAAGGCCCGACGTCAATCACTTTTTCAAGTTTTAAACCTGCGGGCTCAACAAATGCCTGGACCTCTTCTGGTGACATTCGTAATTTTGTATCCGGTCCACGAGGCTGATCCAGTACAACCGTTTCTTCACGGGGTTTAGGATACCAGTTCACAATGGCAAACTGTCCTCCGGGTTTTAATACCTTATAAACAGCTTGAGATAAACCGGTTTTATCAGGAACACCATGAAAAGTATTGGCAATAAAAACAAAATCGACCTCATGAACAATGGCTTTATGCAGTTCCCGGGCATCACCATGAATGGATTGTAAGTGGTCATACTCCTGACAAAGTTGTTCAGTTTCCGCTAACAGGTCTTTATCCATGTCCAAGGCCCAGACTTTACCTGATTCAGTAAGTTGACACATAGGTTTGGTAAAATGACCATCACCACAACAGAGATCAACCACTTCCATACCGGATTGAATTCCCACGGCATTTAAAACGGCTGTGGGATCAGGCCATAGAGCCTGCCACCAATCCTTATCAGGCATCATGGTTGCTGGAAAAAGAGTTTCATTGGACATTTCTATCCCTTATGAGTATTAATGTATATGTGTGAAAGTAAATATGAGTATTTACACATATAATGGGTTGCCTGTCAATACTTTAATGATGTATGAAACCACTTTAGTTTTTATTTATACCCATAATAAGTCGGCTTATATCCTCATTATCATTGGCTGCATCATGAGCCATAGATGAAATCCATTGATGGTCATAATAAAAAAATACAGTGGCAATAATCGCCACCCAGTATCAGTTAATAAAGATCTAACGCGATAACGTAACACCTTGACTGCGATCCAGAAGCCAAATAACATTAATAAACCCTGCACAATAAAGAGTGCATCCTGTGATATCAACATATCAAAATGACGTTCATGCTTTTCCATCATGGTCAGTGCTTGTGTATCAGTTCCCAGAGGATTCAAAAGCAATGTCTGCAAACCAGTGCCTTCTCTGACCAGATGATTGAGATTGTGGGCAATATGGTATGCAAAGGCCAGGGGCAATGTCATAAAAACCAGTCCTGTAAATAAGGCCTTTTTTTCAACTCTATTCTCTTTTGCTGAATTTTTGTTAATCCTCTTTATAACCTGCCCCTTTTCAAGCAGCTTATGTGTACTGACGACAGTGAGGCTATAAAAAATAACAGGCACTATCAGGCTAATGACTAAGGTAAAAGAAAAACTCAGTAAATAGGGTTCTGCATCACCGACTATTTGTGCAAGTTGCTCAATCCATGTCTGCCAAAAAGGCATCATAGTCAAACCATGAAAGCTGGTTAAAGCCATAAGCCCTAACATAAACCAGGCCTCATCCCAATGAGGTCTTGCACTTTGAATGGCTTCATGACTTTGCGGACGAAGCCGCCATGAGACATTTTGTTCTGGACAACTTTGCAGACAGTTTCCACATGATGTGCAATAGGTATTCTGGGTTAATGTACCCATGACTAATTGAGTTGGACAGGCATCAATGGCTTCATTGCCATTGTAGCATTCCAGAGTAACGCATTGACTGCACAATAGTGGGTCAATGGGACGCAACTCAATAGGAGCCAACTGTGAATAAAAGCCAACCGTTCGACCCACTGGGCAAAAATATCGGCAAAACGCTTTGTTTTTAAAAAGTGCTAAGGAGACTGTGGCCAGGACTATCATCAATAATGCAAGTAATGCCGTAATATAAGGATTGCTGGTGACACCAACGCCTAATTCTAACCAGGTTAATGCGATTAACAATAATAATGCTGGCCAGACACTTCGTAAAAAAGCGGGTGGTGTGAGTGACAGACTATTATTGAATCCTATCCATTTTTTGTTTTTTTTCCAGAGTCTTGGTTTGACCAGCCAGGTTGCCAGAGTGTCCCATGGACATACTGCACACCATGAGGAGCCCAGAAAAAAAAACAGAAATAACCAACCCTGCCCACCAGATATTCCAGGTCAGAACCGTGGTTAGATTTCTTTCTGCCACAGGAGTCCCATAAAGACCCGCATAAATAATCAATAAAAAAATAACCACCATAAGCAGTTTTAAAAAAAATAGCGGCCAGGGCGTTAGGGTTAAAAATCGAATGGTTGGTCGAAGAAATCGAATTCTGGTTAAACTAATGGTACGTTGTGTGCCTGTTTGGGCGACTGGTATCCATAGTGCCCAGAGACTCAATACCACCATAAATCCCCAGATAATGAGTGCCCAGTATTGTGGAAGACCCGGATGTGTCATTGTCATGATATTTTGCCCCTTTTATTTGCTGAGGGCTCTTATAACCCAATCTGTGATTTCTGTTATGCAAAGATAATATGAGAAAAACTTGACTTATTATAGCCTGATGATAATCTGCTAATCAATTAATCTATTGAATAGTATTTTCTAGGTTGTAAATACTATCGTTAAGGAGAGGTGAATGTCTATTTCAATCATTATCGCAGGTTTGATCACTGGCATGCTACTGGGTGTTTTTGGCAGTGGCGGTTCTATCATAACCATGCCCGCTTTACTCTATTTGCTTGATGTGGAGCCTAAGTCAGCCATTGCCATGAGTCTGGGTATTGTTGCTGTTACAGCGACGATTACGGCTGTGCAACACTGGCGTCATGGTAATGTTGACCTGCGCATAACCGCTGTTTTTGGATTGTTTGGTGTCATCGGTACTTATTTCGGTGCATTGCTTGGGGTAATAACCCCTGTAATAATTCAGTTGAGTATTTTTGCTTTAGTCATGTATGCAGCGGCCTGGAAAATGCTCAAACCTGAGAGTCAAAATAAATCGCAACAACATCGCTCAGTGGGTGCAATGGCGGTTGATTTAACGGCTGATAATACTGATGTTCTGAACTATACCCATATTGCACTCCATGGTATTGCTGTAGGCATCCTGACGGGCATTGTTGGTGTGGGTGGCGGCTTTTTAATTGTACCAGCATTGGTTTTATTGTCAGGTTTACCGATGAAAAAGGCTGTAGGCACCTCATTGAGCATTGTCTCCTTGAAGTCATTTGCTGGTTTTGCTGGTTATGCAGGTTCTGTTGCCATTGATTATCAAATGATGGGAATTTTTACCGTGATCGCAGTCGCTGGTAGTGTTGTCGGCAGTCAGTTGGGGCATCGCTTACCTGCAGATTTACTTAAACGAGGCTTTGGTGGGTTTCTGCTTCTGGTGGCCAGTTACATTCTATTCAAAAGTGTTTTATTCAACTAACTAGTGTCCATCCGTAAATAGCCTTTTTTTAGCATTCAACTAAAAAAAAGGCCATACAAAATCATATTCAGCTTTCTTAAAATTTAA
>JAHXHI010000252.1 GCA_025656775.1 gamma proteobacterium symbiont of Bathyaustriella thionipta | reverse complement strand
CTTGTAAAAATACCTTGGGGGTTTGGGGGCAAAGCCCCCATAAAGATAAATTCAAGAAAATGCGACAGGTTGGTTGACATCTAGCGCTATTAATAATTATTTATATTTAATTGATTCAGGTGTAGACATATCGTTTTTTGTAAGTAAACAAAATAAAATTTTTCTATTGCTTGGAGAAGTGCCTGTTATTATATCCGGACCCAATTCAGGAGCAGATAAACAAATCGAAATAAAAATAGTTGAGCTGTTTTGTCTGCGATACGATTGTCGGGAATATTTTGAAAAAACATACAGTAATCAATCTAAAGTACCGTCATCAAATAATAATAAGCTGGAAACCGGCTATCAATTAACGTCAGATGATATTACAGGTGAATGGTTATTAGACTCTGAACATCATGTCTCGTTTAGCCTGTCGAATGGTCTTACCTTCAACTTTACTAATGTAAAAAACAGAAAGCATAAAGAAAATTGGGCGATTGCGATTAGTCATGAACTTGCTTTACTGATAAACAATCTCAAGCTGTCGCAAGAAAAGGGAATAGTGATTCGCTGGTCATCTTTAATGATAGATAAACTACCTTTAACCGATAATGCCTATAAAGTGACAATTAACACAAAAAATGACTATATTAAATTGACATTACCGAGTCTGGGTGAAAATTCTCAATTATTCAGGCAGTTAATACCCTGGTTAAAAAGTTATTTTAAAAAACAGTCCGATTATCGTAAGATAATTGATAATGCTGACAAGTACATAAACAATTTATAAGATTCTTAATATGAATATTAAAAGAAAACCTTCCTATACAGAGTTATTGCTTATAATGATTCCTGTTATTGCTATTGTTTATGCGGGTTTTTGGGGGGCTTATCAATTTGTATCGCCTGCACCACCCAGAAATATTACAATTTCCGCAGGGAATATTCATGGTAGCTATTACGCCTATGCAGAAAAATATAAAGATCAACTTGCACTCGATGGTATTACCCTCACAGTATTAGAATCAAAAGGTTCCAGGGAAAATATAAATCGTCTGTTAAATAAAGAAGCTGACGCTGCTCTTGTCCAGGGAGGTACTGCTTATGCCGATGAAAAGCTGATATCACTTGGCAGTCTATATTATGAACCTGTAAGTATTTTTTACAAAAAAGACTTACAGCTCAATCGACTCAATGATTTTACGGGACTGCGTATTTCTATTGGCGTTGATGGCAGTGGTACCCATATGCTTGCAAGTCAGTTATTTGCTATCAATCATGTGAATAGTCAAAATACCCAGTTTTTATATCTTAATCCACAAGACAGTTTAAACAAATTAAAAACGGGTGAGCTGGATGCTGTTTTTTTTGTATCATCTATCAATTCACCTGTTATTCAAGCGCTGTTACATAACAAAGATTTCACCTTGTTTAATTTTGATAGAGCTGATGCTTATAGTCAGGTGTTACCTTTTTTATCTAAAGTGACATTACATCAGGGTATTATTGATTTTAAAAATAATATTCCCCAAAAAGCAATTACATTATTAGCGCCCACAGCTAATCTGGTTGTCCATGATGATATACATAAATCATTATCGATTTTATTATTACAAGCCATAGAAGCAAATCATGGTAACAATGATTTATTTTCACCGCCTGGTTTTTTCCCTTCTGATCAATTAACCGCTTTTCCTGTCAGTGATGTTGCGGAACGTTTTTTGGAGGTGGGACCGCCTTTTTTAATCAAATATTTACCTTTCTGGATAGCCACTTTTATAGACCGAATGATTGTGTTAACCCTGCCGCTTTTGTTGTTAATAGTCCCATTGTTTAAAATTTTACCCCCTGTATACCGCTGGCGTATACGTTCCAAAGTCTATCGTTGGTATGAACAATTACAAAAAGTAGATGATCAAACTCGAGTGAGTCAATTATCAGATGAAGAATATCAATATCTGACAGAAGAACTTGATCGTATTACAGATGAAGTCAGTAAATTACACACACCGTTATCAAATGCTGATCAATTATATAACCTGCTTGTTCATATTGATTTAATTAAAAAGACAATTCAGTCTAAACAACAAAATGATAAATAAATTGATTACGGCTGCGAAAGTTATCCAAATTATAAGAGATAGTTTATGAAATTTGTTTACAATATTGTTTTACTATTATTCTTGTTTTGTTTTTCCAGCATTGTTTTTTCAGTAGAGCCGCTTCACCTGGTCAGTGAAAATAAACTACAGGAAAAAATCAAGTCTACAGAAGAAGCAAAAAATCTGGATGAAGAAAGCAAAAACAAATTACTGGATAGTTACAAAAATACACTCAACTTTCTTGAATCAATTAAAGAGAATAATAAAAAGAAAGACTTCTACACTGCGTCAATCACTGATACGCCAAAGAAAATTGGTCGATTAGAAAACAAACTGAGTAAATTAGAATCAACTGCGTCTAAAGAAAAAACTCCATCCGATGAAATTTTATTAAAAGATATAAAAAGTATCTCCTTGGCTGATTTAGAGCAGCATGCTGAGTCTCAATCGATAAAACTTGCTTCATTGACCTCCAAAAATTCTGATTTTGCTCAATCTTTAAATGACTTATCACAGAGCTTGCCTGTCATTAAACAAAATTTAATTAATGCTAATGCATCATTGAATAAAAAATCAGATGATAAACAGCTGATTCCTAAAAATACTTCACCTGATCAAAAGCAGGCCATTCTCTGGCAGATAGAAGCACATATTGCTTCCTTACGCAGTCAGATAAAAATGTGGGATCAACAATTATTAAGTCAACCTGTCCGCTTACAGTTAGCAAAAATAAATAAAGAAATATCCGACTATGAATTAAAAGCGTCTAAAAACCAATATGAGTTATTACAAAAGAAAATTGAATTAAAACGCAGTCAGGATATCAAAAAAACACAGGAGACAATAAAAGCAGAACAAATTCAAGCTCGGGGGAAGCATGAAATTATTCAGACTTTGGCAGAATCAAACACCCGGCTTAGTGAAGAGCTGAGTAGCAAAACAAAAGAGCTTAATTTTCTGGAGTCTCGTGATGATGATGTGTATAAATTAAGTAAAGACCTCAGCCGGGAACAAAAGAATACAAAAAAGAAACTGGATATTGCCGGCCTGAACCAAATACTGGGACAAGTTTTATATGAGCAAAAAAAAGCATTGCCAGATCCAAAACGTTACAAAAAAAACATTAGTAAAAGACAACAGTTAATCTCTAAATCCGGTCTGGACAAACTTAGATATCAGGAAGAATTAGATAGTATCAAACATAAAGAAGATTACATTTCGCGGTTGTTAACTAAGGTAGAGCCAGAAACACAAAAAGCATTATATGAAGATTTAATGACTCTTGTGAATACTCGTATTGATTTGTTAAAAAAAGCCATTATTATTGATGAAAAATATCTTAAAGCCGTTGTTGAAATTGATTTTGCAGAAAGACAGTTTATTGAAGTTGTTAATGCTTATTCAGACTTTCTTGATGAGCACTTATTCTGGCTTAGAAATGCACCAACATTTAATTTACAAAATTTAAAAAATATTCCTCAACAGGTTGTCTTTTTTCTGGAACCGTCAAAGTGGCTGCTCTTTATCAAAGATTTTGTAAAAATGATCACGACTTCGTATTTTATCTTACCTGTTTTGATTTTTATCAGCTTGTTTTTATTTAAGAAAAAACGCTTAAATGAATTATTAATCAATACCGGACTAAAAACCAGGCGTATCAGCAAGGATAGTTTAGTACATACCTTTAAAGCCTTTTTCTATACTTTATTAATGGCAGCACCGTTGCCCATTTTACTCTATATTATCAGTTGGCAGCTATTCAGCTTATCAGATGCTTCTGAATTTACCTATTCCATTGCCCTTGGTATGAGCTTTATTATTTTGCCGTTATTTTGTTTGCAGACATTTCTTTATATGTGTTTACCTGGCGGAATTGCAGAAGTTCATTTTAAATGGCCAGTTCATATTATCAGCGGTTTAAAAAATGAAATGCTGCGTCTAATGATAACCTTTTTACCGGCTATTTTTATCACCGCATTGCTTATTTCTAAAGGTGAATCATCTGTTAATGGTGGATTAGGAAGGATAGCTTTAATACTTACATTAATTACTTTTGCTGTTTTTTTCTATCGACTGGTCAAACCAAAATCAGGTTTGCTTCATTCTATAGCAGTTCAACACCCAGGTAGTTTTTTTGCTCACTATCAAGCATTATGGTTTACGATTGGTTTGCTTGTTGTCAGCTTTCTTGTCGGACTAACCTTTACCGGTTATGTCTATACTGCTGGTCAGATGACACGCAGTCTAATCTTAACCGTATGGTTAATTTTTTCCATGGTGATTCTGCAGCAGATTTCCATTCGCTGGTTATTATTAACTCAACGCAGATATGCCCTGAAAATGGCCCTTGAGAAACGAAAAGCGTTGCTTGAAAAAAAACTACAGGATAATGAACATGAAACTCCGGAACATGGTATTGAATTTGAAGAACCCGAAATTGATATGGTTTCATTAAGTGAAGAGTCCAGCAAGCTTTTAAATCTTGTTTTATTTATTTTAGCGCTTGTTGGACTGAGTGCTATCTGGTCTGAAGTGCTGCCTGCTTTAAGTGTTTTTGATAAGTTTGTTCTGTGGCATTATAACGGTATTGTGGAGGGCACAGAACAAATATTACCCGTAACATTATGGGATTTAGTGATAGCTGTCTTTGTCATTGTTTTGACGATTGTTGGTGCTAAACGACTTCCTGCAATTATTGAAATATTATTATTACAAAGCTCTTCAATTAGTTCTGGCAGTCTTTATACGATTACGACACTAGTTAATTACACCATTATCGGTTTAGGCGTTTTCACTATTTTTAATATGTTAGGTGCAGAATGGGCAAAATTGCAATGGCTGTTTGCCGCTCTGAGTGTTGGTATTGGTTTTGGCTTACAGGAAATTGTTGCTAATTTTATCAGCGGCATCATTATCTTATTTGAACGCCCAATCAGAGTGGGTGACTATGTCAGTGTTGGTGAAAATGAAGGGGTTGTCAGTAAGATACAAATTCGTGCAACGACTATTATGACCAAGGATAGAAAAGAATTATTAGTACCTAATAAAGAATTTATTACCGGGCAGTTATTAAACTGGTCACTTTCTGACCCGACAGCAAGACTCATTATTCCAGTCGGTGTCGCTTATGGCAGTGATGTGCCTCTGGCCAGAAAGTTACTCCTGGAAGCAGCAGAAGAAAACGAGAGTGTATTAGATGATCCTGTTCCACAAGTATTATTCTTTAATTTCGGTAATAATACCCTCGATTTACAATTACGCTGTTTTATTGGTCATGTTGATATACGAAGGAGAGTCACAAGCGAAATCAATGAAGCCATTAATAATAAATTCAATGCTGCAGAAATTAATATAGCATTCCCACAAAGAGATGTGCATTTAGATATTAAGCAGCCTATTGATATTGTATTAAATAAAAAAGATTAGCTTCACTTTTATTACTATCTATTCTATTATTTATTAAATTCAGAGTATGAATGTAATATTCAACCTCATTATTTTAATTATAGGGATTTAATTGAAGTTTTATCTCTTTTAATTAGTTGTTATTATAAAATTAATACGGGTAATTGATATTGAAAAAACAGTTGTTTTTTATTACCCACACCTTTTTATTTTTTTTGTTTTCATTCACTGTATCGGCATTCGATAATCCCTTAACGGAAAATTTGTTACCTGAAAGCAAGGTTATTCGCCTGGCAACCACCACAAGCACAGAAAATTCCGGCCTGCTGCATCATTTATTGCCTCATTTTGAAAATCAAAGTGGTTATATCGTTCATGTTATTGCCGTAGGTACAGGTAAAGCATTGAGAATGGGTAAAGACGGGGATGTTGACGTACTTCTGGTACATGCGCTTGATGCCGAAAAAGAATTTATTAAAAAAGGCTATGGTGTTAAACGCCATACGGTAATGTACAATGATTTCGTTATTATAGGTCCTGATAATGATCCGGCATCAATTCGTGAAACTACTTCAATTCAGAGCGCATTCCAGAATATTCAGTTAAAACAAAGCTTATTCATTTCTCGCGGGGATGATTCTGGTACCCATAAAAAAGAAAATAATATCTGGATTTCAGCCAAAATTATTCCTCAGGGGCAATGGTATCGTGAAATTGGTCAAGGTATGGGTAAAGCGATTCAAATTTCGGATGAACTCGGTGCTTATACACTCACTGATCGAGGTACATGGTTAAGTTATAAAGATAAAACCAGTTTAAAGTTATTGTTTGAAGGGGATGAATATTTATTTAATCCCTATGGAATTATAGCAGTGAACCCAAAGCGTTATAGTGATATTAATATTCAGGGTGCCGATGCACTCATTAAATGGCTGACGTCTACTCAGGGTCAACAATTAATTGGACAATACAAAACTCACGGACAAGTCTTATTTACGCCATCAGCTAATGTTATTGAATAGTATGTAGTTATTTTACAAATATCGACTACAATCAGTATAGTCCCTTATATCGATAGTAGAAAAAGTTAAATGATATTTCAAATCAACAAGTTACGGAGAATCTTGAATGGAAAAGTCCCTTGTTATTAATCCAGATAAATGTACTGGATGTTTGCAATGTGAACTCGCTTGCTCGTATGAAAATGAAGGTGTATTTAATCCTTCAAAATCCCGTATAAAGGTATTCACCTTTCATCAGGAAGGTCGCTTTGTACCCTATTATAGTGGACCCTACTGTCAAGACAACACAATTAAAAAATAAGATATATAATATCCATCATCATTTCTGCTGTCATGCAGCCAGTTTTAATTCTGGAACAACT
>JAHXHI010000357.1 GCA_025656775.1 gamma proteobacterium symbiont of Bathyaustriella thionipta | reverse complement strand
ATAGACATGTCGGTTTTAATAAATTACATAACTTTTCTGTCAAGCTTTTTTTTCAATTTTTTTTAAATTTATGCTGAATAGTTACGTTTTTTCCTGCTTTCCATGGCTGCTTGATAATCAATAAGCTGTAGATTATCAGGCTGATTCAATTGTATCTCTTTAGCTAAACTGCTATCGATTGATAATAAAATTTGAGCGATACCTTGCTGTTCTAAAATTTGAAAAAGTTTTTCAGTCCAATGCTTGTGCTTAAGGCGAAAAACCTGAGCATGAACTGCCTGCAAAAATTGGCTGAATTTCGTTATCCGCTGTTCCTTGTCCCAGTCATATTCGGGTTTGTAAACGGGTATTTTTGCATTGACTGGATTTGTTAACTGATGTTGACGCAATCGCTGTAAAATATTTTTCCGCGCCTTATTCATGATCACAGCCTTTTTTAGCAAGCAGCTCATGCAGGCTTTGGGGAGCAGGTTTGGGTGCACTACGATAACGAGTCCAGTTACCTAAATAGCTGGGGGTTAAAAAGCGTAATCGTGTGGCCAAAAATAGAAATAGCTGATAAACCGACGAGTGTTGATATAACCATTGCCAGAATTGCCAAATAAGCCATTCCTTCTTTTTTTTTCAAGGGCGCTTTTCTCTGTAACGTCTGAGATATGCCCCCCACCGCTTCTGCCCGCAAGCGATTAATCAACTTGGGTAAGGGAATTTTTACTGGACAAACTTCAGCACAGGCACCACACATGGTACAGGCAGAGGTTAACGTGCCAATTTTATCCAGCCCTTGAAGTTGTGGCTCAACAATAGTACCTATAGGACCAGGATAAACACTACCATAGGCATGACCACCGATGCGAACATAAACAGGACAATGGTTCATACAGGCACCGCAACGAATACATAATAAGGTTTCAAAGAAGTCTTGCTGCTGATGGATAGAAGAACGCCCATTATCCAATAAAATCAAGTGTACTTCTTCAGGACCGTCTTTTTCCCCTGTTTTACGGGGTGAGTTAATCATATTAAAATAAGTGGTGATTTTTTGACCTGTCGCAGAGCGTGGCAGCATACTCAACAAAGGTGGAATATCAGACAGTTTTTCCACCACTTTTTCAATACCTGTAATAGCGATATGTAGTGGCGGAACGCTGGTACACATCCTGCCATTCCCTTCGTTTTCTACCAGGCAAAGGGTTCCAGTTTCAGCAACCATAAAATTAACACCACTGATCCCTGCATCCGCCTGTTCAAATCGTTCGCGCATAATCTGACGAGCTATCCCGGTTAATTCATCCACGTCTTCAGTATAAGGATATTGTGGAAAATGCTCGTGCAATAACTGAGCTATTTCCCGTCGGTTTTTATGTACTGCAGGCATCACTATGTGGGAGGGTGTTTCTTTGGCAAGTTGAATAATAAACTCACCCAGATCTGACTCTGTAACACAAAGGCCGGCCTTTTCAAGGTAATGATTCATGGCAATTTCTTCACTGACCATGGACTTACCTTTAACGATATTTTTTGCATTTTTACTGTTAAGAATGTTTAAGGTGATCTGATTTGCCTGATCAGCATTTTCCGCCCAGTGCACCACAATACCATTATTGGTCAGCTGCTGTTCCAACTGCTCTAATAAATCAGGCAGCTTGAGTAAAGCATTGACTCGAATTAAGTTATCCTGAGTACGCAATGCAGCTAACTCATCAATATCCGCAAATTGATCTCTGCGTTTGCTCATTAAGCCATCCATCGCTGAACGAAAGTTGTTTCTTATTTGATCGTTATTAAGGGCAAGCTCAATGCGCTGCAAAAATTCACTGGTTTGATTCATTGCAGCGCTCATTGATAAATTGGGCAAAATGCATGATAGTTTGTGGCTTTTTTTGTTTTTCTAAAGCACCGCCAATATTCATTAAGCAGCCACAATCCTGACTAATAAGCAGTTCAGCACCCGTGGAGCTAATAGCATGACTTTTATCGTTGACCATAGCTGCCGAAATATCACTATGTTTTAAGGAAAATGTTCCACCAAAACCACAGCACTCTTTCTTATATTGTTGTTCAAGAACCTGCACATTGCTTAATTGAGCAATGAGTGATTCGATTTTATCCGCAACGCCCATTTCACGACGTGCTGAGCAAGATGAATGTATGGCAATTTTTATCGGTGGGCCTAAGTCCTTGAGTTTAACTTGTAACACATCCACCAGAAATTCACTCAGCTCAAAGATTCTTGCTGCAATAAGTATTGCTTGCTGTTCATCCTCTTCTCCTGCAAAAAGCTCTGGCCATTGATGTTTCATCATCGCAGCACAAGATCCCGATGGTACAATGATTGGAATGTCTTTGGGGAAACAGGCTAACTGATGGCGTGCAACGGCTAATGCCTGACTGCGATACCCCGAATTGAAAGCAGGTTGACCGCAGCAGGATTGTTTTTTTGGGTAAATAACATTGACCCCCCGTGCACTGATCAATTCGATTGCCGAAAGGCCTGCTTGAGGATATAAGAGATCAATTAAACAGGTTCCAAAAAAATAAATATTATCAAATGCTTGCATCATTTAGCGAACTCAATAAAAAAGTGTCTGGCTAATAATACTACTACTTCACCATTTTATGTGCAAGCCTGCCATCATTGCCTTGAAATGAAGCTAGCATTAGTGTGTCACAAGAACAACAAGACAAACTGTTTAACGCATTTATTCAGTAAGCTTTATGAACGAGCCCGGGTGATCATTACCATTAACCTGAGATTTTCTAAGTAGCCAAACATGTTTGGTGATGACAAAATAACAACTACACTGTTAGATCGTTTAGAACAATATTAAGACTACGACTGCAAACTAAACTCAGTCTACATCAAATTAAAACCAGCTTACGATTAAGCCTGGGCGCTGTACAAAAAATCTGCAGTAAAGCTGAGGCACTTCAACTGGACTGGTCTGCCATTGAACAACTGGATGATCAACAACTGGCTCAACAGGTTTATCCTGAGGCTGATACCAGAGCCTCCAACTCATTTCAACTCCCTGACTGGTTGGAGGTCTATCGGGAGCTTAAAAGGAAAGGGATGACCAAACACCTGCTCTGGGAAGAATACACACAGCAATATCTTAATTTTATCAGCAGTGTCAAAAGAAACAGAAACGCTCCATGCGTCAGCATCACAAAGCTGGTGAAAAGCTGTTTGTTGATTATGCAGGTCAAACGCCGAGAATCGGTGTTCACCATCAGCAGAATACGCAAACCATAAAGAGGATCATATCCTCAATATAAGCCCATGTTCATTCTTGAATGAAAAGGGAGTTATTACAGTATCGGCTCAAACGTTTAATCGCTCGCTCCGCCGTGTTGTTGTCTAAGGGAGCACCGACAAACTGTAGAAACCGAGTCAGCTTATCCCATCGTTTTAAAATGTAGTTACAAGCGCCTCCAAGACGACTGTTTTCTTCCACCCAGTGTTCATCCAGTTGTTTTTGCATTTCTGCTTTGAACTCATCCATTATGGGCTGGCTGTGTTTCTGGTGAAATTCAAGTCGTTGCTGAGCATTCAGTCCCTGCTCTTTGATTTGTGCTTCATGATGATATATTTTGCCAATGGCATTAATTGCATAATGACATTCTTCTGGAAAAACAGATTCAATATCAATAAAATTTCTTCGCCCATGGATGATACAGTTGCTCCAGATGCTGTCATTATTTTTTAACTGCTTGGCAGCCAATCCATCAGACATTTGCATAATAGGCTCTAATATTTCATCACGCAAATTAATGATATCATCCAGATTTTCACCCATATGTTGTCGTCCTGTGACATACAGACAAATAGGATAATCGCCTTCAAATACCATGGCGGTTGTATTCATTGCTTTTCGCTTGGGCGTTAGTTGCTGGTTTTCTTTTACCATGGATAAAACCCGTGCCGTTGTATCATCATGATAAGCCAGTTGTGAATCAGCAGCGCAGTATTTTAGATATTCATAAACTCGGTACCAGACATCAGCCACCGCTTCAACCAATTCAAATTGTGTCGCATCCAGTAAAGGAATACCCATCATTTGTTGATACAACTCAATTCGTTTGAAAGGCAATCCCATGTAATAACACATATATTGACTGATCCGCAGTAGGAAAACACCTTGGATTGGCTGTTTTATAGTAAATAAGGGGCTTTTTTTGAAATTTTTTGTAAATGGTGAGTCTAAACAGGTTTCTGATACCTGTTCAGTTCAGGAGTTATTGGCGGAAATGGAGATTGTTGGCCAGCGTCTGGCGGTTGAGGTTAATGAAGAAATTGTCTCTAAAAGTCGTCATGCAGAGTATTCTTTTAGTGAGTGTGATAAGGTAGAAATCGTTCATGCAATTGGTGGCGGCTGAGGTTTTGCTCTTAATTATTCAAGCTCACAGCTTTTAATATTTAAGCGAATGGCTTCAAAACCCATAATCCTATCAATCTACAGTAGTTTTCTGGTTCAGTTTTTAGGATAATACCTCTTTCAATTTTCACAGAAATTTCAAAGACTTTTAATAAAATCGGAACAAACTATGCAAGATAATAAGCTGATCATTGCTGATAAAACATACAATTCACGTCTACTGGTTGGTACTGGTAAATACAAAGATCTGGATGAAACTCGTGATGCTATTGAGGCAAGTGGGGCTGAAATTGTCACTGTGGCTATTCGTCGCACCAATATCGGACAAAATCCTGATGAGACTAATTTACTGGATGTGATTTCTCCAGACAAATACACTATCTTGCCAAATACTGCGGGCTGTTATACAGCTAAAGATGCGGTCAGAACTTGTCAGCTGGCTCGTGAACTGCTTGATGGCCATGATCTGGTTAAACTTGAAGTACTGGGTGATCAGAAGACACTCTATCCTAATATGGTCGATACTATTGAAGCAGCAGAAATACTGATTAAAGATGGTTTTAAAGTAATGGTGTATACCAGTGATGATCCCATTATTGCTAAACGTCTGGAAGAAATGGGCTGTGTGGCGGTAATGCCTCTGGCTGGGTTAATTGGTTCTGGATTAGGCATTTGCAACCCGCATAATATTCGTCTAATTAAAGAAAATGCCAATGTTCCGATTCTTGTCGATGCTGGAGTTGGTACAGCTTCTGATGCGGCAATTGCTATGGAAATTGGCTGTGATGCCGTACTGATGAATACGGCAATTGCCAGAGCAAAAAATCCAGTACTGATGGCTTCTGCAATGAAAAAGGCAATAGAAGGTGGCCGAGAAGCCTTTTTAGCGGGTCGTATGCCGAAGAAAGCTTATGCTAGTGCTTCTTCTCCTATTGATGGCACCTTCTTTTAGGTAAAGTGTTAGGAAAATAGTCAGTGAAACAACATTCTGATCATATTAAACACCCTCGCACCATCAAGAGTTACGTCGTGCGCCCTGGCCGCATGACACTGGGACAGGAAAAAGCGTTTACTGATCTCTGGTCTGTTTATGGCATTGAAGGTGCTGTAACAGATTCTGTTAAAGCTTCTGTTTTACTGATCCCTAAAAGAGTTTCTTTGCCACCACTACTATGCTGTTTAGGAACTAATCCTAATGATGCCGAAACATCTCGTCCTCTTCGATAAGATTGACCGTTGCCAATTTTGTTGAAATAGGCACTGGCAATCATAGGGCCTATACCCGGTGTTGATTGTAAACGCATGCTGGTATCATTTTGTTTGACCGATTCTGCAATCAATTTCTCATAGTAAACAATGCAAGCATTTAATTGCTCTAATTGTTGGTTTAGTTGAGATAAAACCAATTTAAAACTCACTGATAGTTGCTGATTATCGCCACTGAGTAATTCAGGTAGCACTTTGCGTAAGTTGTGAATACCATTTGGAATACATAATCCATATTCAGCTATGAGTCCTCTGATTTGATTTCCAAGAGAAGTTCTTTGCCTGATGACTAATTCTCGTGCTTTGTGCTGTTGCTCTACTGTGCTAATAGCAACACCTGTTATATGTGCTTGCTGTGCTGCAACTGATATTGCAAGAGCATCGTTATAATCATTTTTATTTCCTGTCAAAAAGGCTTTTACCTGCCTTGGTGGAATTAGCTTAACTTGATGGCCACATCTCTTGATGCATCTTGCCCAATAATTTGACGTGGCACATGCTTTTATTGCAACTAAACACTTTGGTAACTGAGTGAAAAACATTAGTACCTTTGACCGACTCAACATTTTCTTTTTTATAACTCGACCTTGTGTATTACAGCAAACGACATGAAATGTGGGCCTGATGAGATTGCTCAACTGCTACCATGGAATTGTTCTGAAAAAGTTCGGCGTTTACAGTAGGTGGGTCAACAGGTCAATGTGGGATTAATTGGTGGTTACGATTAAAACAATGGATGAACCGATTTCATGGCGTAGCCACAAAATATCTGGATCATTATTTGGGATGTTTCAGATTAATGGATACTTCTGAAAATTTGAATATTTTTGGACTATCAATGTCCGCTTTTTCACTTCGAACATGAGCCCTTAAAATATCTCACTTGCTCATTTGGGACGGGTTTTCTACGATTAAATGAAAAATCGAATTAACCGCTTTACGACCAGGCTAAAACCCATAAGAACTCTCTAAAATTCCGTTGTGGGTCGGACAGCGACATCTGTATTGAAATTAATCCAGTGACACAAGCAATACAGCGCTAACCGACCCAGAGTGGAATTTTAGTGGAATCTTATAGAGTTTAACTTCTTAAAAAAGCGGATATTTTGAACGTCGAATTCATCGAAGTGGAAGCCCATGCTGTCCGCTGGAATAATTGCTTGGGCAACTGACGGTTCAACGGTAAACGCTTAATGAGCAGCGTTCTTGACTTTATCTAATGCTGATTTTTAAAATTCCAGGGAAGCAACTCTTCCAGTTTTTCCACCG
>JAHXHI010000351.1 GCA_025656775.1 gamma proteobacterium symbiont of Bathyaustriella thionipta | reverse complement strand
TCGCCACTCAAGAGAAAGGCTGAATTAAATCGTTAGCATTATGCTTTATGTCAAAAAAGGTGTTTTTGGAGTAATTCTACAGCCTCAACAATCAAATCAGTGGCTGGAAAATGTGCGTCGGCCATCGAGTCAATAGCACCACCGCATTCAATCCAGTCCAGATAAGCCTGATGTGCATCACCGGATAGATGCTGCGGATCAATAATTGAAATTAAGCGAACTTTTAGTTTCGGCTCTTGTTCACGCATTTTTGCCAATCGGGCAAGCACATAACCATCACCGGCATTATTTCCTGCACCGCAGACAATGGTAATATGATCAATTTTTGAATATTTACGACTGATAAAGTCCAGCAGAGCCTGGGCGGCACGATTCATTAAATCATAGCTATTATCAACAAAACCCTGCTCAACCATGAGATAGTCAATATTACGCACGGCTTCACTGGAATAACAATAATAAACATATTGGTATCGTTCATCCATCTGTCTGGCATCTAAGCCTGGCCGATGACAATTTAAACTTGATGGTTGCTTATAAGAAGAGTTCTTGTAATTCATTGAGATACTGAAGCCCCCGTTCTGTTGGTCTGATGTGGTGCTGATGCCACTCAATTAGTCCCAGTGCTACCGCTTTTTTAAGTCCCTTTTCAATCTGAATGATAGGCAGGCCTGTCTGTGCAAAAAATAACCGACTATCAAAGCCGTCAGTCAAAAGACTGCTATTGAGCATAAACTCAAAGCCGATATCATGACGAGAAAGCTGTTGTTCCCCACCAATCATAAATGAATTAGTCACTTTTGTAGAGTTTTGTGGAAATTTTTCTAAGCCCGCATGGGTTTCCAGATATTGCTGTGGATGTTTTTCTTTCCAGCGTCGGGTAATGGTCTGTTGAGCCGCATCACTGATTTTACCATGTGCGCCAGCCCCAATTCCCAGATAATCTCCAAACTGCCAGTAATTCAGATTATGGCGGCATTGCTTCCCTGGTTTCGCATAAGCGGACACTTCATAATGTTTAAAACCAGTATCAGCCAACAACTGCTGACATACCCGCTGCATCTCATAACTCAGGTCATCATCGGGTAATTCTGGGGGTTGACTGGCAAAGAGGGTATTTGGCTCCAGAGTAAGTTGATAATGAGATAAATGGCTTGTATCAAAATCGATTGCCTGTTGTACATCATCAAGGGCACTTTTCAGTGTTTGACCAGGCAAGGCATACATCAAATCCAGATTAATATTATCAAACCCTGACATTTTTGCCTGCTCAATCGCTAATCTGGCCTGCTGAGAGTCATGAATACGGCCAATTTTTTTCAGTAATTGATCATCAAAACTCTGAATTCCCATCGACAGGCGATTAATACCTGCATCATAGAACTCAGTAAATTTAGACTGATCAACGGTGCCCGGATTAGCCTCCATGGTAATTTCCGCCATAGGTGACAACTTAACCCGTGCTCGGATCTGACTGAGTAATTGCTGTAGTGCCTCAGGTTGAATTAAGCTGGGAGTACCACCACCAATAAAAATAGTCTGGACCGTTCTGCCCCATATCGCTGGTAATTCATGCTCCAGATCATTAATGAGCGCATTAATATAATCTTTATCACGTTGTTCAGCATCCGCAGAAACCGGGACTGCATGCGAATTAAAGTCGCAATAAGGACATTTTTGAGCACACCAGGGGTAGTGAATATAGAGTGATAAAGGCGGCAGTGTGGTAAAATTTAGCATTGTATTTTTTCAGTCTGAGTAACTATAATCCGGTAATGGCTGTCACTATTTAAGTTTAACCTTTATTCTGGACACAAAGAACTATTGTTTTCAATCACTGGCGGATAATTTGGGTCAATAATGCAATTAAATTTTACAAAAATGCATGGTCTGGGTAATGACTTTGTTGTGATTGATGCCATCTCACAAACGGTTATATTAACGACTGAACAGGTACGTTTTATTGCTGATCGACGTTTTGGGGTCGGCTGTGATCAGTTATTACTGGTGGAATCACCCGATCCGGCTCATGCTGAAACAGTTGACTTCAAATATCGAATTTTTAATGCCGACGGCAGTGAAGTAGAGCAATGCGGCAACGGTGCCCGCTGTTTTGCCCGATTTGTGAGAGAAAAAAAACTCACCACAAAAGAGGCGATTGTCGTAGAAACGTTCAGCGGTCTTATTACACTATTAATCACACAGAGCGATGAGGTGACCGTCAATATGGGAATCCCCATTTTTGCACCTGAAAAGCTGCCCTTTGTGACCTCAGTAGGTGATTCTCAGGAAGATAATCGTTATACTCTTGCTATAGAAAATGCTCTGACCAGTGAAATAAAGCACATTGAATTTTCCGCAGCCTCTATGGGAAATCCTCATATTACCATCAGAGTTGATGATCTGGACAACTACCCCGTACAGGAGATTGGCAAAATTCTGGAGTCTCATCCCAGCTTTCCTAATCGAGTCAATGTTGGCTTTATGCAGATTATCGATAAGCACCAGATCACGCTTCGTGTTTATGAACGCGGCTCTGGTGAGACACTTGCCTGCGGCACGGGTGCCTGTGCGGCTGTTGCTAACGGTATTTCTCACAACTGGCTTGCAGAGCAGGTTAAAGTTAAGTTACCAGCAGGCAATCTACACATACAATGGCAACAGGGTGAACATTCCCTCATGATGACTGGCCCGGCCAGTTTTGTATACGAAGGTCAAATAACACTATGAATTCAGGCAGTGAATTAGAAAGCGAAACAATGGATACAACAGAACAACAAGCCCAGGCACAAACAGATAAAACCCAGGAAATTATTGATTATTTAACGGCCAATCCTGAGTTTTTTAATCAGAATACCGATTTCCTGGCTTCTTTGGAAATCCCTCATAGCAGCGGCACAGCCGTTTCACTCATAGAACGGCAAGTGAGTATCCTCAGGGAACAGAACCAGCAACATAAAGAGCAGCTGACAGAACTTTTTGATATCGCCAAAGAAAATGAGCAATCCAATCAACAGATGCACAAACTCACCTTATCCTTGTTATCATCTGAAGGTATAGATGCCTGTGAAGTGATTATAAATGAAAGCTTATGCGATGAATTTTCCGTCGATGCCGTTGCACTTAAATTATTTACGGCACCAATAAGTGATCTACCTGAACATCTTTTTGTAGAAAAAAATTCCGTATTAGCGCTGGAATTAGATAAAATCTTAAATACCCGCAAACCCATGTGTGGTTTTTTTAAACAATTACCTTTAGACATACTGTTTGAAAGTAAATCAGCGTCACTGGCTTCTTTAGCGGTCATTCCACTTTTCATTGAAAAAAATAATTGTTTCGGTGCACTGATACTTGGCAGTAATAATGTTCGTCATTTCAATGCTGATATGGGCACTGTATTTCTGGAACGTCTTGGAGAAATATTAAGTCACCGACTTAATCGTTTTATTAAACAGGCCGACAAAGCCTGATCCTTATTAATACGGATGAAGGCAGCATGAAAGAAATCGTTGATTCGTTCATATATTACCTGAAGGCAGAGCGTCAACTATCACCCCACACTCTGTCAAATTATCAACGCGACTTAACTCAGGCCATTGAATACTTCACTGAACAGGGTATTGAGACATGGCAGACAATTAATAATCACCAATATCGTGCTTATGTCGCTCGCCAACACCGAAAAAATTTATCGGGAAAAACCATTCAGCGGCAATTGTCTTCCTTACGGCGACTCTATGAGTACCTGATAAAAGAACAATTAATCAGCCACAACCCTCTTAAAGGTGTGTCTGCCCCCAAAACCGGACGAAAACTGCCTAAAACACCCGACATTGAACAACTCGAGAAATTACTCCATAACACCGATAACGATGTGCTCCATATTCGGGACTGTGCCATGTTTGAATTAATCTATTCTTCCGGCTTACGTTTATCAGAACTGACAGGAATTAATTGTATTGATCTAAAATTACATGAGCGTCAACTCAGAGTGCTCGGTAAAGGTAATAAAGAGCGTGAGTTACCCATTGGGAAAAAAGCCATACAGGCACAGAAAAAATGGTTAAAGGTCAGGGATCAGCTGGCTAAAACCGATGAACAGGCCTTATTTGTCTCACGCTTTGGCACTCGCATTTCACAACGTGGTGTCCAGCAACGCCTGGAAAAAATGGCGATCAAACAGGAGTTGCCTGTTCATTTACACCCTCACATGCTACGTCATGCCTTTGCCAGTCACTTACTGGAATCCAGTGGTGACTTGCGGGCAGTACAGGAACTACTGGGCCATGCCGACATTTCAACGACCCAGATTTATACCCACCTTGATTTTCAACACCTGTCTGAGATCTATGACAAAGCCCATCCCAGAGCAAGAAAAAAGAAATAAGTTCATTCAGGTTTGATTAGTTATCGCCGGATTTTATTTTTCCTTTTGTAAGCTAGAAAAATTATCGATAAATGTCCCTTTTTTGTGAACAATGTCTATTCATCAGCTTATAGGATGTAAGTTTATGTTGAAAAAGCGATCTAAATTGATTAATCTCTAGGGGCTATTCAGATCAAGACATTGATAAGTAATTTATTATTTGCTTATTTTTAGCCTAGCGCTAACGACAAAAACAGATTAATTTAATGCGCTATACCATCAACGTCTAAAACAACTGAAGAAGGATTTTGAGTTTATAGAATAGTAAAAACTTTTATATTTATAATATTTTAGGTAATAAACTCTATGACTCTATCGAAAATTGCTGTTGTTTTATTATTATTATCCCTATCATTCTTTGCCTATGCCGATGAAGGTTTTCCCGGTAGAGAAAAATTTCCTCACATTCCTTTTATCACCCTGGACGATTTTTACCAGGGCTATAAAGCTAACAAATTTGCCGTTGTTGATGCTCGAAGTGTTTTTGAATATGATGTGATACATATCAAAAATGCCACCAATTTCTCTGTCAATGATGATGATTTTTTTGAAAAAATAAATGCCTTCGCTAAAAAAACCACAAAAACCATTGTATTTTACTGTAATGGTCGACGCTGTATGAAATCATATAACGCTGCGGACAAGTCTAAATTAAGCAATATTTTTGTGTATGATGCCGGCGTCTTTGACTGGTCAGTTGCACACCCTGATGAAGCAGTATTATTTGGTGAATCCTGATGCCTTTATTTCCGATAGCAAATTTAAAGAGCATTTTGTTCCTCTGAGTAAATTTGAAACACTGATCAAAGGTTCTGTGCTCATTGATGTGCGACATTTAAAAGAACGTAGAGGCAATGGCCTGTTTTTATTAGCGGATAAATCAGTACCCCTTGATAATAGCAAAAAACTGGATCGATATCTCAATAAGGCACTAAAAGAGAATAAAACACTTTTAGCCTATGATGATTCAGGAAAAGAAGTCAGATGGCTGCAATATTATTTAGAGCAGAAAGGCATTAAAGAATATTATTTTATGGAAGGCGGTGCTAAATACTACAGCTATCATGAACCCCAATAAATGCCTTGTTAAGCAATAATGTTTAATCTGGAATTAGCCTGTTTGTTATCGTTTGGCGCAGCTTATATTTTCAATAAACAGCGCTAATTCTACTGCTTTTCTCTTAAACGTGTCAGCTTATTTATTACCTCTTCAGCCCGTAAAATATTCGTTTTAGCCAGAGAATTTTGCGGGTCATACATCATAACCTGTTGCCAAAGCTCAATGGCCTGATGAAATTGTCCGTCCGTATAATTTTTATTCGCTTCAGCGACCAGATACGCAATTGTATAGTCGATGGAATTATCAACATCTTCTTTAAGCTGTATAATTTGACTATCTTCCTGATCATTATCATCCAGCTTTAATATTAACTGTTTTGCGGTAAGCAAATCACCGGCTATAAAGCTTTTTTCAATATCCTCCAAAAGAGTATTTTGCTCTTTCATATGGGTTCTGCTCTGTGTCTGTTGTTTCCTCTGGTACGATTTTTTTGCCCGACTTTGCAGTTGGGATAAAATTTGCCGGCGTTCTTTATCCGGCGCTAAAGCAATCGCCTGTTTGATTCGTATCGCAGCAGTTTTATAGTGTTTTTTATCAATTGCTTCTTTAGACAGCCGGGTCAATTTCTGAGCAAGTATTTGTGATTCATTATTTAAATTCTCAAGCTGCTTTTGTAATGATTTGTTTCTTGGATCGGTATTCAGCTTCTCCTGATAAACAGGTCGCGTTTTTATCATCCACAGACTTCGCTGTAACATGATTTTTTGCTCAATTAACAGCAATAACTGTTGTTGTTCCTGAAACAGTTTTTTTTCTGTTTTGCCAAGCCACCTCTCCTTGTTTTTGTTAATGGTCAAGGGGTACTTGTTTTTAGCCTCATCCAATAAATCCAGCGCCTGGGCCCATTGGTTTGTCTTAATTAACTGCATGATCTGTTTTTCAATGCGCTGTTCATATTCTGCTGCCTGTTTAAACAGTGTACTTTTTCGTACTTGCAGTTTTTGGTATTGCGGATGTGACGTTTTGACATAATCCAGCGTGGCAAAGGCCTTGGCATATTCATTTTCTGCAGACCAGACATCAATCTGGGTAATGACATCATCTTGTCTTGAGGTGACAAAAGCACTGCCGCAGCCCGATAAAAAAGGTAAAAAAATCAGCAGAGTAACAAATGCGCTTTTTAGTCGCGCATTTTTCTTAAGAAGATCAATAAGCCGACAAGCAATAATTTTAGCGTGAAATTCAATATCATAAAGAGAAAATAGGTTATTTTTCACTAAACTCATTATTAATTAATTTATCCATATTTTGGGTTAAGTTTATCTGATTCTTATTAATACACCGGTCAACCCGATAGAGGGTAACGAGGCTGTAGAATAACCCCTATTTTTAATACTTTTTCAATAAATCCACAATACAGGATTCATAAATAGCTTTCAATTTCTAAGAT
>JAHXHI010000122.1 GCA_025656775.1 gamma proteobacterium symbiont of Bathyaustriella thionipta | reverse complement strand
GTCTTGCATTTTATCCGGCCGTTTATTTCAGTTTTTCTTCCTGTTTTTATAATAATATCAATTGCTTGGAATAAACGGATGGACACTAATTCAGGCATTAATGCCATTGTCCATGGGCATCGAAACTTATATTACGGACAACGTATTATGTTACGTAAAGGGATCATTAATTTTGAATGTGATACGTCTTTAGATATTAATACCCGAAAAAAAGAAGGCGTTGTTCGAGGACTTGGAGCAGCAGTCACGATTATCCATCCGGAAAAGCTTGTTTTAGGCATAAGCAGCGACTATCCTTACATTAAAGTATTTGAACCTGAATTAACAAAAAAATTATGTAATGATTAGCTCGCTATTTTTATATGAGAAAGATAAGGCTTTTTATGGAAAATCTTTTAGACACTATTCGTAATACGGTACGCGCTATCATTATCAGAGATAAAAAACTTCTGGTACTAAAAAAAACCGATGGTTCCTATACTCTACCCGGTGGTGCGCATGATCCCGGAGAAACCCTTGAACAGGGATTACAACGGGAATGTCTTGAAGAAATTGGTACTGAAGTTCAAATAAACAGACTTGCTTATGTCGGAGATTATTTTAAACCAAAAAAAAGAATTCCCCCCTGCACCATGCACCAGGTCGAATTTTTATTTGACTGTAGTGTCAGTACTGACTATTACGCACACTCTGGTCACCACCCCGATAAACGCCAGGTTGATGTGTTATGGCTCGATCTCGATCAATTATCAAATCAGCCTCTTTACCCCATTTCGTTAAAAGAGTGCATCAATAAACTGGGAAAAAATGCACCGGTTTATATAGGAGTTATGGAACACGTATGAGCATTTATAGTGAAGTAAATGAAAACTTACAATTTCTTGTTTCTGAAGTTTCACTACAAGTCACCAATTTACAACTTTACTTGAAGAATCCATCCAATGACATAGCCAAACATATTCTCGATAGAAGCGGCTATCTGGATAATTTAAAAGTTCGTATACAAAATACCTGTAATCGCATTATTGCCACGAATAAAGAACCTGAGTATGTTAATAGAAAATTAAAAGCGCTTGATTCTATTGCGTCAAGTTTAACTGAAATAGCAGAGTTATGTGGAAGTTGTGTTTCCAATATAGAGTCCAGTAATAAGAATATCTATATCTATAGTAAAAAATATGATGACATGCTCAGTGATGTTAAAAGCCAGATCAGTATTATTGAACCAAGTATTTATGAAGACAACACTCAACTGGCTTTGAAAATTGGCCAGATTAATAATAAATTTAAAAAAATAAATCAGCGTCAACAAAGAAAATATATTAGTCAACTATCCCGAAAAAAATCATTAAAAAAACTAATGACTTTTGTTAATGTAATGAATACATTAACACAAATGGGAAAACTCCTGCTAAACATCAGTGAAACTATTATTTCCTCCAACTTAGGAAAACCGGTAAGCACCCAACGTTATAATTCGCTTAATAATACCATTAAGAAACGTTGGGGGCTGCCAATGGATCAAGTCAATATTGTGACCATTGCTGAAACTCGCTCCGGCAGTGGAATTTCCGGCATATCTACTGATAAAAAGACAAGCAGGAAAGAAAAAAACAACCCTGAAATCTATGATGCTATTTTTAAAGAAGGGGAAAAGAAAAAGGTCAAAGAAGAAAAAGACAAAGTTGAAAACTGGCATGAAATATATCCAGGTCTTGCACCTCAAATCATTGACTATCAGAAACTTGGCAGTTCAGCATCAATATTAATTGAACATTTATCCGGCTATACTTATGAAAAAATTTTATTAACTAAATCCCGAGATCTGCTCAATGAAAGCAGACATCAACTCTTTAAAATATTAAAAAAAATCTGGAAAGAAACCTATACACCCGATAAAATCTCTGCAGGATATATTACTCAATTAAACAAACGCATTGATGCGGTTTATTCCATTCATCCTGAATTTATACAATTAGAAAGTACCATTTGCGGTTATTCTGTGGTGAGCTTTAATACACTGCTCAAACAAGCTGCCGCTTTTGAAAAAAAATATGCCCCAGCACCCTTCTCTGTCTACATACATGGTGATTTGAATGTTGATAATATTATTTATGACTCAGAAGAAAAGAAAATTAACTTCATCGATTTACACCGTTCACAATATATGGATTATATTCAGGACATCTCTGTTTTTATGGTTTCCAATTACCGCTTACAGGTACTTGACCAACCCCTACGCCGTAGAATATTAGAAACCGCTTTAATTTTTTATCATCTTACCAAGAAATATGCAAAAAAAATGAACGATGATACATTTGATATTCGCCTGGCATTAGGTCTGGCACGCTCATTTATCACTTCAACTCGCTTTATTCTGGATAAAACATTAGCTCAGGCAATGTTCATTCGTTCACGGTATTTAATTGAAAGTGTTTTAAAAACACCAAGAAATAAATTATCTACCTATAAATTACCGATTAAAGACATCTTTACTGGCTGAAATTCTGGTTAGTAAAGCAGCTGATAAAACGGTTAACAACATGGCTAATATAACAGGTTAAAACATGGTACATACAATAGAATCTATTTCTCAACAACTCATTCAGGAAAAACAATTAGTATCTGAACGATTACATTTAAAAATAAATGACTGGCGCTTGGAACTACGTTCTAATTCTAAAGAATTAATTGATAAATTAAGCCGCTATTTTTCTAACTGTAATGTAATAGGTGATGAAAACACGGCCGACATTACGATGATAGCGATAGAATGTAAGGCACCTGAGTTAGGTATCAATTTTATTGACTGGAAACGTGAGCCAGGAAAAACTGGCCGTAAAGATGAATACTTTGATCTCAAAGATGCCAGAGTGGTTCGAAAAGTGCGTACTGGAATGGTCTTTTTACAGAGTGAAAAAACCATCATTGCTGCAGGCCCCTGTATTCAAAATGACAATCAAGTCATTAATTTTATTAATTCGCAGTACATGAACTGGTTACAACAACATGGCTGGTTAATATGCCATGCCTCTGGTTTAGTCCATAATAACAATGGATTAGCGATAGCTGGTTTTTCTGGTGGCGGGAAATCAACACTCATGCTGGAATTCATGAATGATTCATCTATTTCATTTATGACAAACGATCGACTTTTTATTAAGTCATCTAATAGTCCATCAAATCAAACGCAAATGTCAGGTATACCCAAACTACCTCGAATTAATCCTGGTACTATTGTCGGTAACCCTGTTTTACATTCATTAATGTCACCGGATGAACTGGCCCATTATCAGACAATGGAAAAAGAACAACTGTGGGATATTGAGGAAAAATACGATGTCTCTATAAAGCAGGTTTATGGTGATCAACGTCTACAAAATGATTCACCTTTATTCGCTTTTCTTATTTTAAACTGGCAGCGTGATAGTAATAAACCCGTCACTCTTTCTGAGGTTAACCTGGAGAAACATCGTGATTTATTAAAAGCCATAATGAAACCTTCCGGGCCCTTTTATCAAGATACTGATGCAAAGTTTCAAACGGATAAAATTCAATTTGATGAGGATGCTTATCTGTCAATGTTATCGGGAGTAAAGATTTATGAAGCTCACGGCGGTATTAATTTCAAACAATTAACTGAACTTTGTAAGACTGCCTTGATGTAGTTTTCATCTGTTCACAGAAAATTTTGGGCAAAAATTATGAGCTATGAATTAATCCTGTTAAGACATGGTAAATCTGACTGGGACAATAACGAAACTGATTTTAATCGTCCTGTCACTGATCGCGGCAAAAGAGGCGCACAGCGTATTGGAGTATGGTTGGCCAAAAATGGATTAAAACCTGATATGGTCATTAGTTCACCTGCTGAAAGAGCCAGGCTGACGGCTCAAAAAATGATGAAGGCAATGGGTGAAACCGACCATTACATTATTTATGATAAGCGAGTGTATGAAGCCACATTAAATGATATACTGGCGGTACTTAATAGTATTTCCGTATACACAAAAAGAGTCATATTAGTGGGTCATAACCCTGGATTAGAACAATTATTAATCTATTTGTGTAATAACAATATTGCTATTCCTGCTAATGGTAAATTATTACCGACAGCAACTCTGGCTCATTTATCCCTGGCCTGTGAATGGAAAAAAATAAAGAAAAATACAGCTGAACTACTCAAAATTCAACGCCCAAAAGATTTACCAAAAACATTTCCATACCCTTCTTTTGATGGTAATGAACAACGCATAAGACCTTCATATTATTATCAACAATCATCTGTTATACCGTATCATTACAATAATAATGGTGAGCTTGAAATTTTACTGATCTTATCCAGTAAGAAAAAACATTATGTTATTCCTAAGGGGATAAAAGAACCGGGGCTCACACCTCGTGAGTCCGCAGAAAAAGAAGCACAGGAAGAAGCTGGAGTAATAGGGAATGTTGCCTTACACCCTATCGGGATTTACCACTATAAAAAATGGGAAGCTACCTGTAGTGTCAACGTATATCCAATGGAAGTTACATTGATGCTTGATGAGGAACATTGGGAAGAAAAGCATCGTACTCGAGAGTGGGTAAAACCAGATGTTGCTTCAATAAAACTATTTCAAGATGCTTTAAAACCCATGATACTTGATTTAGTGACTTCAGTTAATGAGCAATCAAAAAGTACAATAAAGAGTTGATCAGGTAAATTATTATGAGACATAAATATGAGACAAAATAAAAAAACATTTTCACACTTATCTTTACAGGATGCCAAATCTATTCAACCCATATTGAAATCCATTGAAAAAGGAATTGCCAATGGAGTAATGACCTTTAGTGATGAGGATGGTGAAATCATACTAAAGCCAGAAGGCTTATTAAGATTTAAAGTATCGGCATCTGAATCTGAAACCAAGCATCAATTAAATATTAAAATTAGCTGGAATATCAATGATCCGAAATTAGACGATAAGTCCATATTATCTGTCTCATCTGGAAATGCTAAAAAATAAATTCGTTAAAAAACATGCTTAAAGTTTTATGGATAACAAGTCGATGGGGAATCATCCCTATATTGATTGGAACACTCATATTTGGATATCTCTTGCCAGATTTTAACTGGCATTCAGAATTATTTCATGTGTTATTAGAAGGCGGTGGCTCCATTATTGCTTTCATACTTGCTTCCATGATTTTTAGTATGATTAAAATTGGCCGATTGACGAGCAATTATTTTTGGCTTGTATTGTCCTTCACTTCAATGGGAATATTAGATTTAGCACACTCTCAAACCTCTCCGGGACAGGCATTTGTCTGGTTACACTCAAGTGCAACCTTTATTGGCGGCGTATTTGCCTCGTTAGTTTGGTTCTCAACTATCTCTCTAAGAGATTTTTATAAAAAGTTTTATTTGTTTGGAATTATCATTTTATCAATTATTTTTAGTATAGCCTCAGTTATTTATCCTGAAATGACCTTCAACATGTTGGATACAGATAAACATTTTACTTTAAATGCAACAACGCTGAATTTAATCGGTGGAGTTGGTTTCATTATCGCCTGGTCATATTTCGCTTTAGAATATAGTCGTCAGCATCATACTTCTTCTTTTTATTTTTCAAATCATTTTATTCTCTTTGGCTTAGCAGGTTTGTTGTTTGAATTGTCCATCCTGTGGGATGGCAACTGGTGGTTATGGCATTTTATCAGGGCATTAGCATTTTTTCTGTTAATGATATTTTTTGGCAAACAATACATAAAGGATTTAATCGAAATAATTCGAATCAATCAGGACTTACAAATTGCCATAGAAAAATCAGAATTAGCCAATCAATACAAGTCAGACTTTCTTGCTAATATGAGCCACGAATTAAGAACACCAATGCATGGTATCCTGAGTTATGCCAACATGGGGGTCAAAAAAATTGAAAAATCCACACCAGAAAAAAATCTTAAATACTTTAATAATATAAAAATCAGTGGTGAGCGTTTATTAACGCTTTTAAATGACCTACTGGATTTATCTAAACTTGAATCAGGCAAAATGGAGCTTAACTATACATCTGTTTCTCTTAATAGCATTGCTGAAAAATGTGTTGCAGAACAACAGGCACGGATGAATGAATTAAATCAAAAAATAGTTTATATGCCTGACAACATTACTGGTAAAGGTATCTTTGATGACGTAAAAATAGGACAAGTCATTACCAACTTTTTATCAAATGCGATTAAATTCACACCCGAAGGTGGAAAAATTGAATTTACTATCAGTCAATCAGATATCTATATCGAGAAACTTAAAAAAAATGTCGCCGCATTATTATTTTCAGTTAAAGATTATGGTAAAGGTCTCCCTGAAGGCGGATGTCAATTAATATTTGATAAGTTTGAACAAGGTGTTGATTCAGCTGGCGGTGCCTCAAAAGGTACGGGCTTAGGATTGCCAATCAGTAAAGAAATTATAGAATTACATTCAGGTAAAATCTGGGCCGAAAATCATCACGATGGCGGTGCTATATTAAGTTTTATTATACCTGCAGTTCAAGTGTAAAAGTAACAGTAATAAATGCAAAACTGTCGTTCAAATGACTTGACTACTACACAAGCAACGCTGCCGCGCATAAAAAATTACTGATGATTTGCCGATATTCATCAAGTGATTTTTGCTAAAAACGTTATTACTCACTTAGCCATTTTCTTTACATAGTCATTAATGTCATATTATTAAATAATAAACTTGCCTTCACGTAACCTCTGAGCCTCCATAATTTCAAGTTCATGAGCACCTGAATAAACAACTTTACTATCGGGCACAAAATTTAGCTTACTATCTAAACGGTCATACGGAACACTATTCAAAATAGTTTTAATGTAAACGCTTAATGAGCAGCGTTCTTGACTTTATCTAATGCTGATTTTTAAAATTCCAGGGAAGCAACTCTTCCAGTTTTTCCACCGT
>JAHXHI010000154.1 GCA_025656775.1 gamma proteobacterium symbiont of Bathyaustriella thionipta | reverse complement strand
ATTGTAACTTAAATTCCTGGGTATATCTTACCATTTTTGTCTCCTAATACTAAATTTTTCAGGCGACAGGTATGTTGACATAGGGGGGTTTAAGTGTTGATTCTGATAATAAAAGACTGCTTGAATTACAAAAAGAAGCAAACTTACATAGTGAACCTGGAAGAGTCATTAATAAAGTTAAAAATTTTTTTAAAAATATGTAACAATGTTCCAATTTGTCTATTAATATTCCTATATAATAGCTATTATGTTGATAACAAATTGAACTTTTTGTCTTTAGGGAGAAACAATGAGGCTGGTTTTAAAATTTGATGGTCAGGAGGTTCAGGAGTTCGTACTTGAAAAAGGAAGTATCAGCATTGGCAGAACCGCTAAAAATGATATTGTGATTGATAACCTGGCTGTTAGCGGTATTCATGCAATCGTGCATAATACTGATAATGGTGCCGTTCTTGAAGATATGAAAAGTACCAATGGTACTTTTGTCAATGATAAAAAAGTACACCATCATAACCTGAAGGATGGAGACATTATTAACGTAGGTAAACACCAGATATTATTCTATACTGGAGCTACCTTTACAGATAGCGTTGAATCATGCGAGCAAAGTGAAGCCACCGTGATGATGTCTGCTGACTTTCAGCAACAGTTACAAAAAGAATTATCTAAAAAGAAAACAGCAGCACCTCGTGTCGCTGTCAAAAAACCTAAAGAAGTCAGTTTCTGGGGGAAATTTATGAAAGTGCTTGGTTTTTCATAATCGTTAACTTGTACATTACTTTTATATCATATAAAAAAGGCCTGATTTATAATTAAATCAGGCCTTTTTTTACAATTATTCGATTAACTTGAATAATTATTTGAGGCTTTCATAATAATCCATCAGGATTTGAGCAACTTCAGGACGTGAAAACTCTTTTGGTGGAGCAATACCATTGCCCAGCATTTCACGTACTTTTGTACCAGAAAGCAATACAAAATCTTCTTTAGTATGATCAGGGGCTTCACACATCATGACGACTTTATCTAATTTCTTAGAGTAGGCAGTATGGTCAGCTTTAAAGATTTCAATCTCTAATGCACCTTCTGGAACATCATCATCAAAAATAGTTTGCGCATCAAATGCACCATAATGATCACCAACACCTGCATGGTCACGACCAATAATAAAGTGAGTTGCCCCCATGTTTTGGCGGAAAACTGCGTGTAAAACACCCTCACGAGGTCCGGCATACAACATGTCAAACCCATAACCCGTAACCATTGCACTGTTTTTAGGGAAATACAATTCAACCATTTTTCGAATCGCTGCATCACGAACTGGGGCAGGAATGTCGCCTGGCTTTAATTTACCTAACAGCATGTGAATCACAAGACCGTCACAACCAAGACGATCCATTGCCATGTGGCAAAGCTCTTCATGGGCCAGGTGCATAGGGTTACGAGTTTGGAAAGCGACAATTTTGTTCCAGCCACGTTCAGAAATTTCATTACGAATCTCAACCGCTGTGCGGAAGGTATCAGGGAATTCGCTCTGGAAATAAGAAAAGTTCAGCACTTTAATTGGGCCTGAAAGACAAACTTTACCTTGAGCAACAAAAGCATCAACACCAGGGTGTGCTTCTTCATCGCTTGGACGATAAACATTTTGTGAAATCAAGGCAATTTCTTCATCAGTAAATTCTTCAACTGATTCGACATCCATTACAGCAAGAATAGGGTTACCGTCAACATTAGGATCTTTAAGAGCAATACGATCACCGGCTTTAATGCTACCTGCATCCTGAAGTAAGTTCAGAACAGGAGTAGGCCAAAAGAGCCCCGAAGTGGTTTTCATATCGGTGGCAACTGATAATGCGTCCGCTTTATTCATATAGCCCGTTAACGGGTTAAAATAACCAGCACCCAGCATCACGGCATTTGCTGCAGTAGCAGAACTGACTAATACAGAAGCTAAACCTTCAGCTTCTTTATGTAGCGCTTCATTTTCAGAAGAATCGTAAACGAAAAGTGGATTTAGTTCATCGGACCCATGAGGTTTAATCATGTAATTTCTCCAAATATTGACATAATGCATCGGATCATCCAATGCAACAAAAATATTAAAACCGTGTAAGACTAGCGTATTTTGTAAATTATAGTAATGATATTTATCAAACCAATTAAAAACACGCGTAATTTTACCTGGTACGCAAAAAATATGAACTGAATTCTAACAGAAAATACGAATAACTTCGAAAAAAATAACATACTGAGATGATATTTAGTAAGTGCTAATATAGTGTTATATGAAATAACAGGAAGTAAGCTTGATTAATGCTTAAATACGCACAGACAAAACAAGTCTCTTTATGACTTATCTCATCAGCTATTAGCTATATTTTTTCTTTGAGTAATATGCAGTGCATTACCTGAAACAGCCAATGACGCTTCATGAAATGCCTCTGAGAATGTAGGATGAGCAAACATGATAAGAGCAATGTCTTCTGAACTTGCACCAAATTCCATTGCAATAACGGCCTGAGCTATTAATTCCGACGCATGTGCACCCAATATATGTACACCTAATATTTTATCGGTGACTTCATGAGAAATGACCTTTATCATACCTGTAATTTGATTGACCGCCTGGGCACGACCGCTGGCTGCAAAAGGAAATGTACCCACATGATATTCAATACCTGCTGCTCTCAACGCTTGTTCTGTTTTACCTACCCAGGCTATTTCCGGATGGGTATAGATAACGGATGGAATTAACTCATAGTTAACCGCTCTGAAATTACCGGCTATCAGTTCTGCAACCATTAGACCTTCTTCTGATCCTTTATGTGCCAGCATGGGACCTCGAACCGTATCACCAATGGCATAGATACCAGGTAATGATGTTTCACAATGTTCATTTACATGAATTAAACCACCTTCATCCATGACTAAATCAGTTTCATTATTAAATAGACCTTCACTATTGGGCTCTCGCCCAACGGCAATAATTAATTTATCAAATATTTCATGATGCTCGCCATCAGAATCCATAAATTTAATCTGTACCGTATTATTTTTTACTTCTGCATTTAGTAAGCGAGTATTGAGTTTAATTTCCAGGCCCTGTTGTGTGTAATGTTTCAAACTCTCTTTAGCAATAAATTCATCTGCAAAGGAAAGAAAAGAATCTTGTGCTTCAAAGATTTTTACCTCAGCACCAAGCCTTTTCCAAACACTTCCCAGTTCAAGTCCAATCACGCCTGAACCAATAATTCCAAGTTTCTCAGGTACTTTCTTAAAGGCCAGTGCACCGGTTGAATCAACAATATATTCATCATCAATTGGTGCTATGGATAAATTAACAGGGGAGGATCCGGTTGCTATAATAATGTTATTTGTGTTGATTTGTTGAGTATCCTGATTATGAAGCTTAATGGTAATCATTTTATTAAACGTTTTTTTGTTAATTTCAGCATTCAGGCTCTCTATCGTGGCTTTCCCTTGAATCCAGTCAATTTTATTGGATTTGAAAAGTGATTCGATGCCAAGGGTCAGGGTATTAACAACACTTTCTTTACGATCCATCATTTTTTGTAAATCAAGTGAAACTGAGTCAACATTAATACCGTGCTGTGCAAGTAACGTTTCACTTTGATGATAAACTTCTGATGATTCAAGTAGTGCTTTAGATGGAATACAACCGACATTCAGACAGGTACCTCCAAGTTTGGGGTGATTATTCTTGTCAAGCCATTTATCGACACAGGCTGTTGTTAGTCCAAGTTGAGCACAACGAATTGCTGCAACATATCCTGCAGGTCCACCTCCAATAATAACTACATCATAATTTTTTTTCATTTGTATCTGCCTGATTGATTAAAGTAATAAGGAGTCTCTAATAGTCGCTATACCTCTAACAGAAGCCTGCAGGGATCTTCAATAAAGTCCTTAATGGTGACTAAACATTGTACTGCCTCACGGCCATCAATTATTCTATGGTCATAAGAAAGTGCCAGATACATAATGGGTCTGATAACAATTTCACCATTTTCTACCATGGGTCTATCCTGAATTTTGTGCATCCCTAAAATTCCACTTTGAGGCGGATTCAGTATGGGCGTAGACAAAAGTGAGCCAAATACACCACCATTTGTAATAGAAAAAGTGCCACCTGTGATTTCATCCAGGCCAAGTTGCTTGTTTCTTGCTTTAACTGCCAGCTCTTTAATTGTTTGTTCAATACTTGCCATAGACAATGATTCAGCATTTCTTAATACCGGTACAACCAAGCCTCCCGATGAGGAAACTGCGACACCAATATCGAAGTATTCATGATAGACAATGTCATTTCCATCAATAGAAGCATTAACAGCAGGGAATTGCTTTAATGCCTCTACCGTGGCTTTAACAAAAAAACTCATAAAACCTAATTTAACATCATGTTTTTTTTCAAAGGTGTCTTTATAGCGTTTGCGTAAATCCATAACAGGCTGCATATTGACTTCATTGAAGGTGGTTAATATCGCTGCATTTTGTTGAGCATCAAGTAATCTCTGAGCAATCGTGGCTCGTAGTCGATTCATTGTGACTCGTTTTTCCTGTCGAGATTTAAACGGTTCACTGGATAAAGTGTTAATATCCTTTTCTTCATGTAATTGGCTTTTATTCTCATGAGTCAGGGACTTCTCAGGTTTTGTTTTAAGGCGATTAAGCACATCTTCTTTTAATATTCGCCCCTCTTTTCCCGTGCCGACAATCTCATTAGTATTGAGATTATTTTCTATAATCATTTTTTTTGCAGCAGGAGAAATAATCAGATTTTCATCACTTTGATCTGGTTTTGTCGGGGTTTGTTCTGGTAACAAATGAGTTTCAGCACTATTTACGGTATTTTTTTCTGTTTCATACATAATGCCGAGTGTCTGTTGGGCAAGTACCGTTGAACCATCAGATTCAATAATTTCTTTTAAGACACCTGATACGGGGGAGGGTACTTCAAGCACGACCTTATCGGTTTCTATATCAACAATGGGTTCATCACGTTCTACATATTCTCCGGCTTGTTTATACCAGCTGATAACCACTGCATCAGATACAGATTCAGGCAGAACAGGTACTTTTATTTCAAGTGACTTATTGACATTGCTCATAAATAAATTTTCCTTTAATTGATGAGATATAAGATCCCGTACCAAGCACTTAGAAAAATAAAAATGTTTCTATGTTCAGACAGACTCTGAGGCTAAACCTAATGCCTGATCGACTAATTTTTTTTGTTGGGCTATATGGATCCGTGCCACACCCACTGCCGGTGCTGCTGATGCATCTCTGCCTGCGTATCTTAAATTTTGTTGTTGCAGGTAACTATTTCTAAGTACTAATTCAAGATTATGTCGGATTGAATACCATGCCCCTTGATTTCTTGGTTCTTCCTGACACCAGATAAGCTTATTGGTATTTGTATACTTGTTGATAATTTTCTGGAGTTGTTGTTCAGGAAAAGGATAGAGTTGTTCAATGCGTATCAGCGCGATATTGTTTAATTGATTTTGTCGTTTTGATTCCAGTAAATCATAGTAAACTTTACCACTGCATAAGATGATACGCGTGATGTGTCTGCGCATAGAAGATGTCACTGAATGCAAGGATGATGATTGTGATTGTAACTGTGACTGAATATCGATATCATCAATTACATTTTCAAATGTCCCGGATGAAAGTGCTTCAAGAGTACTGACAGCGGATTTATGGCGCAACAAACTTTTTGGACTCATACAGATAAGTGGTTTTCGTGTATTTTGTAACATCTGTCGTCTAAACATATGAAATACCTGGGCGGGCGTTGTTGGTACACAAACCTGCATATTATTTTGTGCACACAACTGCAAAAAACGTTCTAGTCTGGCAGAAGAATGCTCAGCCCCTTGTCCCTCAAATCCATGAGGTAATAGCATCACAAGGCCACAGAGACGTTGCCATTTCTGTTCACCAGCACTAATAAATTGATCAATAACAACTTGTGCATTGTTAGCGAAATCACCAAATTGTGCTTCCCATATGACTAAGGTTTCAGGATCTGTTGAGGCATAACCATACTCAAACGCTAAAACAGCTTCTTCAGAGAGGAGTGAATCAATAACAAGAAAGTTGCCAGTAGTCTGTTTCGAATCTTTCGTATCATTACTCTGTAGATTCCTGAGAGGAACCCATGATTCATTTTTTAACTGATTATGCCAAACAACATGTCGATGGAAAAAAGTCCCTCTGCCGCTGTCCTGACCGGACAAACGTATATTATATCCATCATCAATTAATGACGCGTAAGCTAATGTTTCAGCATAACCCCAATCCAGAGGAAGGGTTCCAGCAGTCATTTTATGTCGGTCTGCAATGATTTTTTCAATGCGTGCGTGACGTTCAAATTCCTCAGGTAAGTGCTCTAATTGATCCATTAGAAATTTGATAGTATCCAGATGAACCCCCGTATCAACCGGTTGTTTTAAGGTATTACCCGTGTATTTAGCCCAATGAAATGCCAGTGATTTATCAATCACTGAATTAATATTAGGGGCAACACATCGACCCGCTTCCAGATTATTTCGATATTCAGTTTTTAGCTGTTCTGCTTCTTCATGGGTAAAAATAGCCGCATCCTGCATCTTTTGCACATAAATTTCACGTACTGTCGGTAACGCCTTGATTTTTTTATACATCATCGGTTGGGTAGCCGAAGGTTCATCTGCTCCATTATGCCCATGACGTCGATAACAGATCATGTCGATAACCACATCTTTTTTAAATTTCATGCGATAATCAAGGGCTATCTGGGCAATGAAAACCACTGCTTCAGGATCATCTCCATTGACATGGAATATAGGGGCATTCACCATTTTGGACCAGGGCAAGATCATTATAAATGAGAAAAATTGATATAATAAGGGAACTTTTTACATAAACAAGGATCAGATCAATAAACCATTATGGAG
>JAHXHI010000325.1 GCA_025656775.1 gamma proteobacterium symbiont of Bathyaustriella thionipta | reverse complement strand
GGATTTGAAACAAGTGTTTACACAATTGAGCCAAGATGTGATGTGTCTCGGTACAATAGGGTAAATTTGTGGGGATCCTTCAGCATTTAAACGTTATGACTTCATAACGCCTGACCATATGAATGGACTCTGGTAAATATTGAAAAACCAGACCACACTTCATTTTTTCAGGAATACATTTTTTCATTCTGGATGCAAGGCTGCTGTGTTGTACATCCGTGCACACTAACGTTTTGGAAACATTCATAGGAATAGTTCACCATCTATTTATTTTAAAAAAGCAGTCATTTTATTTTCAGTTTAGAATAAATTTTGAGTTTTGCAATATTTGCCTGCTAATCATTAAGAAACAGTGGTAATACTAAACTGATTATTCTATTCAACATTTGACTAACGTAATATCTTGTCATATTAATACGTATTTTCCGAAATAGGACAGGTATTATTACGAGCAGTTTTAAGCTCATTTCTCAATTACAATGAGTACACTAATTAAAAAATAATCTAAACATCATGTGGAGAACTATCATGAAAACTTTAAAAATTATTGTCGCCTCATCCGTTATTGCTGTTGCTTCTTTGTCAGTCACTGCTCAGGCTGATGAGCTTATGGATATTATCCATCCTGAATCTGCTGATTTGTTTCCTGCTGATACCAGCCTGAAACCATCCGAACCTACAGGAATCAAGAGTTATAGTGATGTTAATGGTGATATTGTCTGGAGTACTGAATACGAGGAATATGTGAATACTGCTGATTTTGTAGCTGACAACTCCATTAATAGTGCTCAGGGTATTAATCGCTATATGGAATCAAACCCTACTGCTGCCGGTCAGTCCAGTGAAGAAGTCTTTAAATATGATGAGACATATGGTGGTTATATGCTGCAATAATTGTTATTTCAAAGTGACTGCACTCGGTAAATAAGCTGCTCATAAATAGCTTATTCATTGAGTGCAAATACAAGGCTTTACATCCTATCCTCTCCCACCTAGAATACTCATTTTTAATCCCTGATCTTTTACATCAATAAGTAAGCAATCACATGGCAATTCACTGGTACCCCGGCCACATGCACAAGGCCAATAAAGAAATTAAAGAAGCACTCAGCCGCATTGATCTGATTATAGAAGTATTAGATGCCCGCATTCCTTATAGCAGCCAAAATCCACTATTGTCCAGTTTACGCGGAGATAAACCCTGTATCAAAGTGCTCACCAAAAGTGATCTGGCTGATCCTGATTTAACGAGGCAATGGCAAAACTGGCTGGAACAGGAGCAAGGGGTTAAGACCTTATCACTCACAACCGAACAACCGGATCGTATGCGCCAGCTGATTGAGCTCAGTCGAAAAATGATCGCTAGACTTCCCGGAAAACGTCAGCTATGCAATACCATGATCATGGGTATCCCCAATGTTGGCAAATCCAGTTTAATTAATATCCTGGCCGATAAAATTATTGCTAAAACCGGCAATGAACCAGCAGTTACCAAATCTCAGCAACGTATTAATTTAGCCAATGATTTCGTTTTATATGACACTCCGGGTGTACTATGGCCTAAAGTAGAAAATGAGCCCAGCATGTACCGACTGGCAGTAACCGGTGCCGTCAAAAATACGGCTTATGAATATGATGATATTGCTTTTTTTGCGGCTGAATATTTATTAGAAGCATACCCTGACAGCACGATGCAGCGTTATCAGCTGGAACAATTACCCCACACTGAACTGGAATTAATTGAAGCCATTGGCCGTAAACGGGGTTGTTTACGAGCGGCCGGGAAAGTTGATCTGGTTAAGGCCAGCAAAATTCTACTCAGCGAATTACGCAGCGGAACATTAGGTCGGATTAGTTTAGAAACACCCGGGATGATCGAAAAAGAATTGATGGCTCTTCAAACAAAACTAGACGCTGAAGAAAATTCAAAGAACACTAAACGCAAAAAGAAAAAAAGAACCTACCGTCCATAAATAAGAAAACAGGCCTGACAGCTGGTTTGCCGGGTTACATAAGTATAACCCGACCTGTACGATGACTGTCTATCCTGTTTTTATTCCTCTACACAGATTTGCTGATCCATAATAGCCTTTGATGTTTTAATGATCAGCATACTGATAAACAAAGTCAAAATAGTCAGCAGTGAAATGCCAATAACTGAAAAAATGATATTGTCCGTTTTTTGATACATAACCATGGTAGCAATACTAATCGCCGCCATTGGGAATGAGTACGCCCACCAGGATAAAAAAAACT
Source organism: gamma proteobacterium symbiont of Bathyaustriella thionipta (assembly GCA_025656775.1). Taxonomy (GTDB): domain Bacteria; phylum Pseudomonadota; class Gammaproteobacteria; order GRL18; family GRL18; genus GRL18. Next base: position 4,761 of record JAHXHI010000325.1, on the reverse strand, counting down.
GTAATTTAGAGAATTTTCTAAACTGGGTAAATACTAACAGCGTAAAAAATAAGGCTGCAAAATAAAGTATTCTGGCAAAGTTATCCAGCTCACCATTGAGTTGTAAATAAGATAGAAAGCCAACTGCAGGTGGTGCAATCAGAATAAAAAAGGTCGGGATCAATTTACCCGGTAATGCCGGATGAAAAATGACACGATAATAAATAATCGTCAGTAGCACCGGCCAGAACATCAAACCAATACTAAAGAAAAACCAGGATACGTCGGTATAGCCCAAAGGCACCCCCGAAATCGGCACCAGAATATTGCCCACAATGGGTATAAACCAGGCTGGATTCATGTGTTTAATGTCAAAATGATCATGGTTAATCCAGGCATTCATCACATATAAGGTAAAAATCAGGTGTAAGCTGGTTCCTATAAGCCATAAGATATCAGCCAGTGCCCTGTTGATATGAAGCATTGTAATAGAGAGCAGAATTAAACTGATGGATACTGTCGGAAAAAAACTAATTTTTATCGGGTGATGCAACTCCTGTATCACAGCCCTTTTCTGGGTGAATAATTTGACTGCATAAAGACCCAATAAAGATAAAAAGAGCACTACTGTAAACATTGATAGTGTCAATGAGACACGAGAGTCCAGGTGATAAATTGATTCCGCTTTAGCTAATGCGATACTAAAGCCGGCCATTCCCATCACCGATGAAAAAAATGACACAGGGAAATAGGCTAGCCGTGACTGACTATGTGTGTGATTTTCTGCCATAAAAAACTCCAATAAAAGATTGAAAAATATAATTTCACATAGCATAACGAAATCACAAAAAATGCTCAGTGACTGTTATCACCAGAAGGTAGAATCACCATCAATAAACATTAATCAGCTCTGAACCAGGCGGCATATAAGGCCGGCAGGAATAACAGCGTTAGTAAGGTCGCTATGACCAGGCCTCCCATTATTGCCATCGCCATTGGCCCCCAAAAGGTACTCATTGACAGAGGAACCATTGCCAGCACTGATGCTGCCGCTGTTAAAAATATGGGGCGTAAACGCCTGACAGAGGCTTCTATAATGGCCTCTTTTAAAACCAGACCCTGAGCATGATCCTTTTCAATCTGATCCACTAATATTACTGAGTTGCGCATGATCATACCGAATAAAGCAATCACACCAAGATTGGCCACAAAGCCATAAGGGGCATTAAAGACCAGTAAGGCTGCACTCACGCCAATAAGACCCAATGGTGCCGTTAATATCACAATCAAGGTTCTCTGAAAACTTTGCAGTTGCACCATCAATAAAGAAAAAATAGTTAAAATAACAATCGGCAGCACTGCCTTAATGGCTTCTTCACCCTTGGCACTCTCTTCAATAACACCACCCAGACTGATACTATAGCCAGCGGGTAATTGCTCACGCAGTGTATTGAGCTGCAGGGTAATATTTTGACTCACATTGGCAGCCTGAGCAGAGCCAGGCACATCAGCCCTGACGGTAATAGTCGGTAATAAATCACGTCGCCAGATCAGGCCTTCTTCTAACTCATAGGAAAGTGAAACTAACTGGCTGAGTGGAATAAAAGCACCATTGTTAGTGGGTATTTGAATATCACTTAAATTACCCAGGCCAATGCGTTCATTTTTTTCTGCTCTGGCCAGTACTTCAATTAAACGATTATTTTCTCGAAAATGGGTAATCGAATAACCACTCAAGATGGAATTAATGACAATGGCCAGTTCCTGTGAACTAATGCCCAATACCCGAGCCTTATCCTGATCGATTTTTAATTTAACCACTTTGGACAATTCATTCCAATCATAATTAACATTGTCAACATCAGGATCCTGACGCATAACCATGGCAACCTTAGAAGCGATAGTTCTTATTCTGTCCCGCTCGTTACCACTGACACGAAACTCTATGGGATAACCTATGGGCGGGCCATTCACCAGTCGTTTTACCCGGCCTCGGATCTCGATAAATTTTTCTTTAAAGGCTTGCAACAATCGTTTGCGCAATATCTCACGCGCTTCATTATTTTTTGTCATTATGACAAACTGAGCCAGATTATTATGTTTTAACTCCTGATCCAGCGGCAGATAAAAACGCGGTGAACCACCACCGATATAGCTGACATAATTGATTATAGAGCCATCAGCCTCACCCAGTTCATCACTGCTGAGAAACGTTTCAAATTTTTTCGCATAAGCTTCTGTTGCCTGAAAAGAACTCCCCTGAGGAAGCCACAGATCAACCATGAGTTCATTGCGATTAGAGCTGGGGAAAAACTGGTTGTCAATAAAGCGGAATGAATAAATCGACACTGAAAAAAGGATCAGAGTAATAATAATGATTGTTTTACGCCAGTTAACACATGCTGTGACAAGTGACCGAAACAGCCGGTAAAAAGGTCTTTGATAAACATCCGTCACGTTTATTTCAGTCTTGCTCTTTTTAACATAGTCCGGCAATAACCAATAACCCAGAAAAGGCACAAACAGCACCGCAACAAACCATGAAATAATTAAGGCTAAACCGACAACAATAAAAATCGATCCGGTATATTCACTGGCTGATGACTTGGCCAGAAAAACCGGTAAAAATCCGGCAAAGGTAATTAATGTACCGGTCAGCATTGGGAAGGCAGTATGAGTATAGGCATAGGCTACCGCCTTCAGGCGATCCATCCCCTGCTCCATTTTGGTAGACATCATTTCCACTGAAATCATCGCATCATCGACCAGCAAGCCCAGGGCAATAATCAGAGCACCCAGTGAGATACGTTGTAAATCAATCCCCCATAGCTTCATACCTAAAAATGTAATAGCCAAAACCATTGGAATAGACAAGGCAACCACCATACCCGTACGAAGTCCCAGACTAACAAAACTCACAAAGAGAACAATCAGCAATGCATCTCTTAATACCGTCATAAATTCCGACACAGAATGCTTAACCACCGAGGGCTGATCCGAGACCTTATGTATTTCAATCCCTATGGGTAGATCCGCCTGTATCGACGCTATAGTATTTTCAAGGTTATCACCCAGTTGTAAAATATTTCCGCCCTTGACCATACTCAGTGCCAGACCAATCACTTCTTCACCCATAAAGTGCATTTTAAAATCCGGGGGATCAACATAATCACGGTATACAGTGGCAATATCACCAAGGCGAAATAAACGATTATTGGAACGAATACCAACTTTGCGAATTTCTTCTACTGATTCCAGTCGGCTGACACGTATATAAATTCGATCCGAATCGGTAGTGACATCACCCGCCGGGGTAAGATAATTTTGTTGATTGAGGGTATCAAAAATTTGGGTCGGCTGCAGACCCAGTTTTGATAATTTAATATTGGAAATTTCAATATAAATTTTTTCTTCCTGTGCCCCGAGTAAATCAACCTTAGCCACATCAGGGACATTAAGTAACTGCAAGCGCACATCATCGACATAATCACGAAGTTGAGCATAACTGAAACCATCACTGCTGAAGGCATAAATCATACCGAAGGTTTCACCATACTCATCATTGGGAAAAGGCCCCTGTACACCGACAGGCAGTGTATGGCGAATATCATTGATTTTTTTTCTTACCTGATACCAGGCGTTTGCTATTTCATCGGGAGGCATAAAGTCTTTGAAGCTGACAAAGATCATCGATTCACCCGGCTTAGAATAACTGCTCAGATAATCCAGCCAGGGAGTTTCCTGCAATTTTCTTTCGATACGTTCAGTAACCTGAGCTTCCACTTCAAGTGCCGTGGCACCCGGCCAGAGTGTTTTAATTGCCATCATCTTAATGGTAAATTCAGGATCTTCTGCCTGGCCCAAATCTCGATAGGCCAATCCCCCTGATAAGGCCATAACAATCATCAGATAGAGTGTCAATGAACGATGCTGGAGACTCCATTGTGAGAGATTAATGCTTTTCACTGCGGCTGTCTTTTATATAAACGTACTTGCTGTCCTGAATGCAGCTTATGTACCCCGGCAGTAACAACAATCTGGCCATTTTCCAGACCCGATTGAATCAAAACAGAATTATATTGATATTCAAGGACCGCCACGCCCTGCAATTTCACTTGTGAGGTATCAGTTGAATAGACCCATACAGCAGGTTGTCCCTCATCCTGAAATAATGCTGTTAAGGGTAGTTTAACCACCTTAGCTTCTTTTTTCTGAATAATAAAAACCGTTGTGGTCATACCCAGCTGCACTTTATCATCTGTTTCTAACAGACTAATGCGAACCCGATAAGTACGCGTCACCGGATCAGCACCGGGAGAAATTTCACGGATACGTCCCGGATAATAACGTTTGGGATCAATCCATAAACTCACTTTAATCTCATCAGCATGACGGATTTCAGCTAAACGGCTTTCGGCCACAGCAATAATCACTTCTTTTTCTTCTGGCAGTGCCAGATTAACAACCGTCTGACCAGCCACCACGACCTGCCCCACTTCCATTTCTAATGCGGTGATCACACCGCCCTTGTCAGCATAAAAATGAGTATAATCTGACTGATTGCGTGTGACTTCAAGATGTGCTTTGGCCTGTGTCACTCTTGCTTTAGCAATGTCCAGACTATTACTGAAACGAAGATGTTCACTGGCACTGATCATTTTGTCTTTATACAGTTTGCTATAGCGTTTAAGATCCCCCTATGTCAACATACCTGTCGCCTGAAAAATTTAGTATTAGGAGACAAAAATGGTAAGATATACCCAGGAATTTAAGTTACAATCT
>JAHXHI010000292.1 GCA_025656775.1 gamma proteobacterium symbiont of Bathyaustriella thionipta | reverse complement strand
CATTGGTGAGCCTCATAGTGAATTGATGAGATTGATTATGAGGTAGGGAAAACTTTTTTGAAATAACGGTAGTTGCTTAAGCGCTTACATATAACTTTTTAGTGCTTTAGACTCATCCATCAGTACTCTCCACTGTTGATAATAATCCTTTAACTGAGGTAAAAGAGTTGGGTAGAGACCATCATCCAGGTCATAAAAAGCCCGTGGATTAAAAGTCGTGACATCACCTTCGGCTGGGTCATGGTCAATTTTTTCGAGTCGACTCGTTTTAAACATTATAGAAAATATCTGATTGGAGAATTCGTCACGCTTCCCTCTGGGATATCCTATTGGATTAGCAACCACACGAACGCCCTTATGGATATAGTCCAGTTGACAATGTGTATGACCATGCATCCAAAGGTCTATTGTCTGATGATATTGAGAAAGTAATTGACTTAAATCACTGGCATAACCAGCGACTTTATAAATCCCTAATCGGTCTCTGGCATGTGGTATCCAAACCTTCGGTTGGGTGACATAGTCAATATCAATGAGAGGTTTTAGTGATAAATAGCTCGGTGCATGGTGGGTAATGATGACTGTTTTTCCATCAAAGGATTTTTCCAGCTCTTTAGTTAACCAGCGTATCGACTTTTTATGTTCATCATAAGCAACATGAGGTAAAAATTGTCCTTTATGCTCTTCTATATCTTCATGGTTTTTAAAGTATTTTTGGGTGATTTTAAGACTACGTTGTGTTTGCCACCATTTGTCTGCTGTAATGAAACGATAATCATTGATATTATTGTGCGCAATGGTCATGAGTCCTGTGTGGTGTTCGCCAAAATTGGTCCATAAGGTTGCACCCAGGAACCTGACTTCATTAATGACTACGGAATTATTTTGCAATAAATGCACATTATGTGCCTTAGCAGATTGTTTGAGCGCTTGATTCAACGCATATAAGTCATGCTGATAGTACTCATGATTTCCAGCCACATAAATAATCGGTTTATTTAAACGTTTTTGTTGTTTTGCAGCCCACTGAATACCATGAACACCCGTATGAATATCACCGGCCAAAACAACCACATCTGAATCAGTTGCTTCAATATCAGGGATACTGTGTTCGTTTGACAAGAACTCCCAGTGCACATCACTTAATAATTGGATTTTCATGGTTCCTCCTTGTAACGGTCATTCGCATAACAATCTTGAATATGAGCGATACCTTTCTCATGTTTTAAAATTTTATTTAACAGTTTTTTTATACTAATCGGGGAGAGAGTACCTCTTCCCCTTTTTATCGTGTCATCCAAAATCAGATAACCTTTCAACGTCATGAATGAACTGCTTTTGCAAACAACTCAGCAACTCTTGATTAGACAGCGGGTTGTCCATTTTTTTGACGTGTGTTTTCACCCAATACCTTAAGGCTTCACGTGTTGTTGATTCACTGCCTGAGCCTAAGCTAGCAATAAGAGAAAAGGCTTCTGGATTAATCCTAAGGCTAAGCATTAAATCCTCGGTCACATGACTAATTCTTTTATTAAGCTGTTTTTCCTTGAGCAAGATATCGATAGAGTTCTTTGTTATTTTTGGCTCAGGGCTTCTCTCTCGGATGATTTCTTTTTTCTGCAGAGTTTTATCCATTGACGCCTTACTGAATTCAGGACCAAAATCCAACTCTAATTGCTGATATCGCTGACATCGATTTTGTTGACTCTTGTTTTTTAACCACTGACTATCGGTTTCCATGTGTTTTTCAAATTTCATCTTGAGTACCTCCTAGTGTCAGGTTTGCGGTTAACAGACGTTCAAATGCTGAGCCATCCTGTCGAGTCAGGTTGGGTACATAACGACTGTAAACACGAAATAACATTTCTGTGGTTGAATGACCAATTTGTCGGGCAATCCATTCCGGATTTTCTCCAGCAGCTAACCATAACGTCGCAGCCGTATGCCGCGTTTGATAGGGCCTGCGTTTCCTCAGAGCTAAATGCCGTAGCAATGGATACCAGACTCGCTTCGTGATGTTATTATGGTCAATGGGTTTGCCCTCTTTGGTACTAAACACAAAACGTGATAACCGCCCTGTGGCTTCAAACTGCAGTTTTAATGCATCATAGACCAATTGAGACATTTTAATTTCTCGTTGTGAAGAATCGGTTTTGGTGTAGTCTTCCTGGCCGGCGACAATTGTTTCACGAATTAAAATCATCCGCTTCTCAAAATCCACGTATTGCCATTTGAGACCATCGATTTCACCCGTTCTCATTCCCGTAAAAAAACGTATCGTGTAATAGTTTTTATAATCACTGCGCACAGTTTTCAGGATGCTTTGTACTTCCGTCAGGGTAAATGGCTCAACATCGGATTTAGGTACTTTCAGGGGTTTTATATTTCGATAGGGCGTGTTAAATTCGTATCGGTCAGCTGCTTCATTTAAGATTTGTCGCACCGGTGTCATAATGGCATTAATGCGCTTTGGTGAGAGTGTTGCTGCTTTTCGGCCGGGTACTTTGGCGAGTGTTGACCGAAAGGCAAGTATCTCCGCTTTTTTGATTTGGCTGACCACCTTATCCCCAAAGACGGGTTCCAGATGTGATTCAATAATATTCAACTGGGTTCTTTTATGGCTTCTACGCCAGTGGATTTCATTTTCATTCACCCAGATGTCTGCAAACTCTTTAAAGGTGGGATGACCATTGGGATTTGGGTTTTCATTTTGAGCAACCGACTCCACAAGCCCTGAAACACCTTCTTTGTCCATTTGTTTTAGTTTTTTCAGGTTTTTGCTGCCTGGGAAATATTGGGCATAATCAAAACAGGCATTAGCAATATCTTTTTCAATGCGCTTTAAAATTGATTGCATTTTTGCACGGTTGGTTTTGCTGTCCTTTAATAAACTTTGCTCTCTAAAACGAATTCCCATGTAACGAAAATCAAAGAACAACAATCCGGTATCATGTCTTACTCTGATACTAGCCATTACACACACCTCCATTTGCCATAGGGATTGAAAACTTATCTACCTGATGATTAAACATGTCTTCTTCAATTCGTTCCCATATATAAAGAATCTTTCTTCCTCCGAAAGGTCGAAAATAATGAGTCCCTTCTAATAGGACACTATCATTTAATCTTTCACGAATTGTACGAATGTCGTATTTAATACGCTCAGATAGCTCTTGTGTAGTTAAATAAGTATTTGTCATTATCATTCTCCTTAAATTAATCAAATGATGCTTATATTCTTCATTTGATATAAGTATACATCATTATATGATAAATACAAGCATTAATTGATACTTTAATGTATCATTTATGCAAAACAATAATTAGGTGATAAAAATATGCTTCGTTTTAAGCTAAAAGAAATGATAAGTAAAAAGGAGTTTTCTGAAGGACACAGAATAACTATTGGAGAGGTAGCTGATAGCACTGGCATACATCGAATGACACTTTCCAAGATGATTAATCACAAAGGTTATAATACAGGTTCTGAGAACTTAAACCGACTTTGTATGTATTTTAATTGTCCAATTGAAGATATTGTTGAGTATGTTGATGAATCATCTAATACATAATTTTTACAGATCACTTAAAAAGTTATGTCAAATAATACGCTTTATACATCAAATTACCATTTTATGACCAAAGGTCGTTTATAAATAAACGTAGCCCGAAGGTCAAAAAAGTAATCTTTATATTTATACAAATTTAGAGTTGGGCACAAGTAAGGCACAGAATGGGCACGGAGAGATTTATAACAGGCATAAAAAAACCAGAACTTTGTAAGTATCTGGTTTTTTAGAATAAATTTGGTAGCGGGGGCTAGATTTGAACTAACGACCTTCGGGTTATGAGCCCGACGAGCTACCAGACTGCTCCACCCCGCAACTGATGGAGCGTATTATACGGTCTTTTGTTATATATGCAAGAGCTATTTAATAAAAAGGTAATATTAATTCAAGTGCTTTTTAAGATCATAGTGATAGATAAAACCCGGCAGGGCAAAAACAACAAATAAACAAAGAGTTATAGAATAAAATTCCCAGTTTTGTGAAAAATTCCAGACCTCCCAGACATTCGTATAGGCGGCACCATGTAATTTTGTTTCCAGACCAATGGCGATGGCCATGACGACAATATACATAAGAAACCATTCGCTAAAGCGCAGCCAGAAACTTTTATTGCTGTCCGCCTTAAGTACCAGCAAGACTCTATCGGTTAAAAATGGAATATTCGCAGCAATAAGCGTTATGATAAAAAGGATGGGAACTGCAATTGAACTGGACATTTAAAACTCTTTTGTGGCTTGTATAAAATTAATGCTATTTTACACCGTGTAGTAAAAACTCGCTACCATCTGTTAAATGGTATGAAAAATTAATGACAGCAGAGATAAAAAATATCGTAACTTATAGCGGGTTTAAGCTATAATTATTTTTTAAATTTATCAATCAGGTTTAACAAGTGACTGATTCACAAGCAGTTAATATCATACAATTTGCAAAAAACTATCCTGTTGCCAGAATAATCGTAAATTCGCTGACCTTGTTTACTCTGGTCTTGTTTTTAATCAGTTTAATATCCCCTTTATTTACATTAGAAAAATTTTATTTCTTCTCTAATACTGTCTCTTTATTTTCTGCTTTATTAAGTTTGATAGACAAAGGACATCTATTTCTTTTTCTAATTATATTTATTTTTAGTATTTTGTTTCCTGTGTTCAAGTTGGCAGTTATTTTGTATCTTTGGAATTCTCATGCCGGGGCCATCGTACAGCGTCTGTTGAGACTTATTCATCAATTTGGTAAATGGTCGATGCTGGATGTTCTTGTTGTTGCCTTAATGGTAGTCAGTATCAAGTTTGATGCAGTTGCGGATATGCAGATTCATTATGGTCTCTATTTGTTTCTAGGCTCAGTCATACTGTCAATGCTGATTTCAGCTGCTTCTACACGATTTCTTGAAAATCATATTGAATTCAATTCATTAAAAGCGGATGGATAAATAATTTCCTAAGGGGATTTTTTTTCAACTTGTTTTTTCCATAATGCGGCCTTATGAAGTGCATATTTCTGCATATCAGCGACTTTATCCGCTTCATCGACAATCTCTCTGCCCAGCAGTGTTTCTAAAGCATCTTCAAGCGTGACAATACCGACATACTGGCGATAGGAGTCATGCACCAGAAACAGGTGTTCTTTGCGGTTAATAAAATGATCCAGCAGAAAGTAGACCGGCATATCTTCCGGTATTCTATAAACGGGTTTTATAATGCTTTTTAAGGGAATATTTCCCTGTTCTTTTAAAGAGACTGACTTGAGTACGGTTCGGGCAAATACCATGCCGGTGATATTCTTGGTATTATTTTCTTCATCATGTTCAAAGATGGGAATGCGGGAAAAGATGTATAAATCATCTTCTGACAGTGCACTTTCTATGGTTCTGTTACTATCAAGAGTGAATACCACGCTTCGAGGTGTGAGAATATCTTTAACCTGAATTTCTTTTAATTTAAGTAAGTTTTCAATGAGCTGACCTTCTTTTTCTTCCAGGATACCGCTCTCTTCACCGATTTCTGCCATAGCAGCGATTTCTTCACGGGTAGGCCCATGATCAGTCTGGTTTTTAAGGCGTTTTGTGATCAGGCTGGATATCCATAATAAGGGTAATAAAGCCTGCGTTAAAAACTTAATAATATAAGTAGTGGGTTTAGCCAGTTCACGCCAGTAATTTGCGCCAATTGTTTTAGGGATGATTTCAGAAAAGTAAAGAATAAGGAGTGTTAAAATAACAGCAATAAGACTCTGCCACTGTACACCGAATATGCGGACGGCTTCGGCACCCACACCGGCTGCACCCATGGTGTGAGCAATCGTGTTGAGGATTAAAATAGAAGATATGGAAGTATCAATGTCACTTTTGAGTCCTTCTAATGTTTTCTTGAAGGCGCTATCATCATTAAGTGATGTAATATAGGAAGATGTCGTCGATAATAAAACGGCTTCGAGTATGGAGCACAAAAAGGATACAAAAAGTGCCAAAGAAAGGTAGAAAAAAAGTAAGCCCATTGAGATTTAGCCTGTGTTAAACAATATTGAATAAATTAGTTAAATCTACTTTATCATAGACGAAATTGAATACAAAATTAGCTTAATAAGGAAGTATAACGTCATGCCAGTCAATGAAATTAAGGCCAATCTTCTGGATTTTTCACAACAAACAATATTTTCTGCAGTGGTAAGCTGGCATCAGGAAGAAAATCTGCAAGGTATTATTAAAGAAATTATCCCTATAGGTAATGAAAATCCCGCGCTGGATTATCTGCTTCCAGGCTTTATTGATGCCCATGTTCATATTGAAAGCTCCATGATGCTGCCTGGTGAATTTGCCCGTCTGGCTGTTAAACATGGCACTATTGCTGCGATTTCTGATCCGCATGAAATCGCCAATGTGATGGGTATTAAAGGCATTGAGTTTATGCTGGCTAATAGTGAAAAAACACCCTTTCATGTTTTTTTGGAGCGCCTTCCTGTGTGCCTGCTACACCTTTTGAAACAGCGGGTGCCAGTATTACTAATGAAGATATTAATACGTTGTTCGCAGGTGGAAAAATTAAATATCTTTCAGAAATGATGAATTTTCCGGGTGTGTTATCCGCTTCTGAAGAAGTGATGTCTAAATTAAAATTGGCACAGGAATATGGCTTTCCCATTGATGGCCATGCGCCCGGACTGGTGTGTGATGATGCATTTCATTATGCACAGGCTGGTATATCAACCGATCATGAATGCACCACATTAGAAGAGGCGCGAGTTAAAATTGCAGCCGGTATGAAAATTCTTATTCGAGAAGGTTCAGCGGCTAGAGATTTCGCTCACTTACACCCGCTGATTAGTGAGTTTCCAGATAGTATTATGTTTTGTAGTGACGACAAACGAGGCTGTAGAATAACCCCTATTTTTAATACTTTTTCAATAAATCCACAATACAGGATTCATAAATAGCTTTCAATTTCTAAGATTAA
>JAHXHI010000374.1 GCA_025656775.1 gamma proteobacterium symbiont of Bathyaustriella thionipta | reverse complement strand
GGAGCCTTGAAGTTTTGCTGACTGTTGAACAATTGCCACTGTTAAAATGAAAATTCAACTGATCAAAACTAATGTGTCGAGGTACTAGTTGGTCTACTGGTATCTTTTATCCTGTTAGAATGGCACTGATTCAGGGTATGGCCATGAATTTGGTATTATTTCCACAGCAAACAGTGCAGAAATTTTATCATTTTGAGTCATGCCTTCAATGAGTTCAACATTGAGCAATTGATTTGGCTGCAGGCTATAAAACATCACATATTGCCCCAGCATCTCATACACTAAACGTTGTATCCATATAGGCTGCTGATTTATTTTTTGATAAGGTCTTTCCTTTAACATTCCCAATATATCAAATAAGTCCTTTTCAAAACGTCTTTTAATTGATTCCTGTTTCAATTGTACAATATTGTCTTTAAATAAGTAACGAATTAGCTCAACTAACAGTTCAAGTGCTTCATCGGTAGTTAATTTTATATTTGGCATAATTATTTTTTTAAGGGTAAAAATTACAAATAGCAAAATCTATGCCGTAACGTTACCTTATCATAATGTATTATGAATTATACTTGTTCATAAAAGGAAGACGTATTTCTTGATACAATAATTTATTTATTAATTTTAAATAAAATTGATTAATATTATTCGTGGAACTGACAAATTGGCATATTTAATCATCCAATAAACAACATTATTAAAATAATAATATTGCGACTTAAAATCGTTCTAGTGATGAAATAATTGTTATTCTCATCTATAAAAAAATACTCTGCTGACAAACAATGAGTGAGCATAGACTTATATTATCTGTGTATTCTCACTCTTTATCTATAATCTCATAATACGTTTGAACAACATTCTGAGTTTTTAAAAAATAATTTTAATTGTCAAAATGTCAGGTGTGTATTGTGATTTTTTAATTGTTCTATGTCAATTTGACATAAAAAAATGACTTGTTAATATGAAATTTGTATGTTTATACTCCTGTTACAAAGAATTTCCAATGGAGGATAAAGTATGAAAAAAATAACAATAAGCTGCCTGATCAGTTGTGCATTGCTAATTTCATCAACGCTTAGTTTTGCCAATGATGCTTCCTTTGAAGCAGGTAAATCAAGATCGACTGTATGTATTGGTTGTCATGGATTACAAGGAGAAGGCAAAGCACCCGCCAATGGACAACCCGCATTTCCTCGTATTGCAGGTCAAATAAAAGACTATTTGATTAAATCGGTTAATGATTATAAGGCTGATAAACGTAATGACCCTATGATGTCAGCTATTGCAAAAGGATTGAGCGATGTGGATATAGACAATATTGCTTCATACTACTCATCATTAAAATGAACGATTGTTAATTTAGCAAATACATGAAAAGCCGAATGAATCACTCTATGCTGATATACCGGGAGGAAGTCAGGATGTTTATTACTAAAAGACGCTGTTGTTTTTTGTTATTTATTTTTATTGTAGCGATGACAATTGTGCCTGCGGCATCTGCTCAAGATAAAGCCTTCTGGCTTAATGCTAATGACGGCATTCAAATGTTTCCACAAACAGCGACAAAAAGCATTACTCATAAACAAGGTATTGAGCCTGAAAGTGCATTTAATCAGTATGCAGATCAATCACCACCTATCGTACCACCTCGAAAAGATCATCTGACTTTTTTCCCTTGTTCTCAATGTCATGAAAACTGGCAAACCGATGAAACACCAAGAATTCTTGCCCCTGTTCACGAAGTTTCTCTTAAACATGGGGAAGGGCGCTTATGGTGTCTGTCATGTCATGATGCAAAAAACAGGGATAAATTAACAACTATTCGTGATGATAAAGTAGATTTCAATGACTCATGGAAAGTTTGTGGTCAATGCCACTCAAATAGACAAAAAGACTGGTATTACGGCGCACATGGTAAACGTGCTTATTTCTGGAAGGGTGAAAAAATAAGATATAACTGTACCCAGTGTCACAATCCTCACAATCCTCCTTTCATGCACAGGAAGCCGCAACCGATACCACCCGTTCGTATAGGCCTTAATCGTATGAAATCTAAAGATAAACATGTAAGTCCCAAGTTATGGGAACGTCATATGCCTAAGGCTGATAAGGAGTTAAAACATGACTGAACAACAACATCCAGATGATAAATCTTTAGATGAACAAACGCTTCCTGATCTCGCTAAGCGACATTTTTTTAAAAAATTAGGCATGGTAGGGGCAACAGGTGCTGCAGCGGCCACTGGCGTTTCATCTGCGGTTGAAATTATTAAAGAACCTAATAAACCTTCATGGGGTGGTGCCACTTTTTCTGATGCCATGGGTGATTTCTTTCAGGATCATTATAGCCGTATGTCTGATGAAGAAATGAATGAGGCACTGGAAAGAATTAAACGTAAGGCAAAGCAAAAATTTGGTGTCGATATTAATTGTGAAGACACTAAACCAATGCCGGATACTTACTTTGGTTATGCGCTTAATATTTCTAAATGTCGTGGTTATCGTGAATGTGTTGAAGGCTGTATCCGTGAAAATAATCAGGGACGTGACTCACAGGTTCAATACATTCGTGTGTTAGAAATGGATGAGGGTGATTCAAACCTGGAACATTCCGACCATTATTATGATCCTGCGACAGTGCCTGTAGCGGGTAAATATTATATGCCGGTTCAATGCCAGCAATGTGATAATGCCCCCTGTGTCAAGGCGTGTCCTGTTGAAGCAACCTGGATGGATAAGGACGGTATTGTAGTAATTGATTACAACTGGTGTATCGGATGTCGTATGTGCATGTCAGCTTGCCCTTATTGGGCGCGTCATTTTAACTGGACTGAACCACAGATTGCCGCACAAGATCTGAATCCGAATACCAATTATCTGGGTAATCGTCCACGCATGAAAGGAGTGGTTGAAAAATGCCATTTTTGTACTCAGCGTACTCGTAAAGGACGCCAGCCTGCCTGTATGGAAGCCTGCCCAACGGGAGCCAGAGTCTTTGGTAATCTACTTGATCCTGAAAGTGAAATTCGCTGGATCCTGGAAAACAAAACGGTTTTTCGCCTTAAAGAAGAGCTGGGGACAGAACCAAAATTCTGGTACTACACTGATGAAGCGAGGGCGAGAACATGAAGGTATTTTACGCTTTTGTAATGGATGGTATGAAGACCGCTTTGAGAGGTGGTCCTCTATACTATATGTGGATGCTTTTTCTATTAGTATTAATAGGCATTACAGCATGGAGTTATTCCCATCAATGGACTGAAGGCATGGTTATTACCGGACTCAGTGATCAGGTTTCCTGGGGATTCTATATTGCCAACTTTGCTTTTTTTGTTGGTATTGCGGCAGCCGGTGTACTTCTGACGGTTCCCGCTTATATTTTCCACCGTAAAGATGTCAAGTCAGTGGTTATTATAGGAGAAGCAATGGCATTGTCTGCAGTAGTTGTTGCTATGGGATTTGTGGCCGTCGACATTGGTCGCTTGGATCGGGCCTGGCACGTAATTCCAGGATTAGGTAAGTTTAACTGGCCTAATTCTATGCTTGCCTGGGATATTGTTGTATTAAATGTTTATTTATTCCTTAACCTCTTTATTCCAATGTACATTTTATTTAAACATTATCAGGGTAAAGAAACACCGGTTCGAAAGTACTTTTTTTGGGTTGTGATTGCCTGTTTCTGGGCTATATCCATCCACACAGTGACTGCCTGGTTATTGTCATCAAATGTGGCACGTCCATTCTGGCATACGGCATTAATGGCGCCGCGTTTTATTTCCTCTGCGTTTACTGCCGGACCGGCATTGATGATCATTATTCTGCAAGCTGTACGGCGATATACTGACTATCCGGTTAGTCAGAGTGTCATCAAGATGCTGGCTATTATTATGACTATCTCATTACAGATAAGTTTGTATTTTGTTGCTGCAGAATTATTTACGGATTTTTATTTTGAAGGGGCACATGCTGCTTCAATGCATTATCTGTTTTTAGGTTTAGATGGCTTTGATGGCCTTAAGTCCTGGATATGGACTGCAGTAGGACTTAATCTGGTGGCGTTGACATTATTAATGGTTCATAAAACAAGAGAAAACAGGGTGACACTTAATATTGCCTGTGTCCTGGGTTTTGTTGGTATCTGGATAGAAAAAGGTATGGGACTGGTTGTGACAGGTTTTATTCCAACACCACTGGGTGAAATATTTGAATATTCACCTACACTTATGGAAATAGGTGTTTCAGTTGGTATATATGCTCTGGGTGCTTTTGTCTTTACCATCTTAACCAAGGTGGCTATTGAGGTTGAATTAGGACGTATAGGAAAACATAAGAATATATTAAAAGGTGTTGGCAATATCAGTGATACAGTTAAGCAGGTAAAAACTGCTGCAGCAAAATAACTATTATACTGACCAATCAATCATAACGTTTAACTGAATGAGAGTATTTTTATGCATGATAATAATTCTGTACCCGCGGCTTCAAATTTTAAAGTATTTGATCACTATAAAGCATCAGATGAATTAAAAGTACCCAAATACCTTCAGGATACCTACTGGTGGGCATATGTTCATCCAACCTCTGTGCAGATATTTGAACGACAATGGCTGGTTAACTTGATATTATGGGGGAATTTTGCGCGCTTACGTGATGCCGCCTTAGATGAATTAGGTGAAACGATTGAAGGTAAAAATCTCCAGGTGGCCTGTGTCTATGGAGATTTCTCACAACAAATTTCAAAACGACTGAAAAGTGACAGTGAGCTGCATATTGTTGATATTGCACCTGTTCAGCTTGCGAATTTGCAGCGTAAACTTCCCGGTCAGAACAAAATACATATTCATCAGCAGGATTCAACAGCGTTGCATTTTGCAGAAGAGCATTTTGACAATGTGATTGTTTTTTTTCTATTACATGAACAGCCTGAGGAGGTTCGTGCAAAAACGGTTGCAGAAGCTATGCGCGTTGTTAAGCCCGGCGGCAAGGTGGTTTTTGTTGATTACCATAAACCGCATCCGGCTAATCCTTTTCGTTATATTATGGTACCAGTTCTTACCATTCTTGAACCTTTTGCTATGGGAGTCTGGAACAAAGAAATCATTGATTGGGTGCCCGCAGGATTAAGACCAAGAAAAATGACTAAAGAAACGCTGTTTGGTGGTTTATATCAAAAAGTGGTTATGACTCGTTAGTATATAAACACTGTCTATATTAAAAAAATCAGTCATTAAATAAACATTCTTTAGAGTGCAAAATAATACAACAGGCATAATAGAGAAACACCATCATTAAACCATTGTCAGGAGATAAATATGGCTAGAATAGTCATTCTGGGAGCCGGAGCAGCCGGTCATACAGCAGCAAGACATCTTGGGCGTGTATTAAAAAAAGAGCATAAGATTATTGTTGTCACACCTAATAGCAAATGGAACTGGATACCCTCTAATATCTGGGTAGGAGTTGGTGAAATGACACCCGATCAAGTGACCTTTGAACTGGCGCCAGTTTATAAAAAGCTGGGAGTTGAATATTGTCAGGCAAAGGCAGTGTCAATTCATCCTGAGGGTGAAGGTCCCAATAATCCTCCCTATGTGACTATTGAATATACAGGTCCGAACAATATGGGTGAGTCAGGAATAGTAGAATATGACTATCTTATAAATGCCACTGGGCCAAAACTAAATTTTGCTGCCACTGAAGGGTTAGGACCTGATGGATTTACCGCGTCAGTATGCACTGCTCAACATGCTGTTGAAGCCAATAAGTGGCTGCAAAAAGAAATTGCTGAGATGAAGGCTGGCATGAACAAAAATATTGTTATTGGTACTGGTCATGGTATGTGTACCTGTCAGGGAGCTGCTTTTGAATACATCTATAATGTCGAGCATGCCTTAAGAGAAGAAGGTGTGCGTGATAAAGCTCGCCTTATCTGGATAAGTAATGAATATGAACTGGGTGATTTTGGTATGGGAGGTGTTCATATTAAACGCGGTGGTTATATCACAAATGGTAAAGTTTTCGCTGAATCGCTTATGGTAGAGCGTGGTATTGAGTGGATTACTCGGGCTCATGTATCTAAAATAGAAAAAGGAAAAATTCATTATGAGACACTGGAGGGTGAAATTAACGAACTTGAGTTTGATTTCTCAATGCTGATCCCTCCTTTTGCCGGGGTAGGACTTAAATCTTATAATAAGGAAGGTGAGGATATTACTGACACGATGTTTGCACCCAATGCATTAATGAAAGTAGATGGGGATTATAGCGCACGTCCTTATGATGAATGGAGTGCAGCTGATTGGCCCAGGACCTATCAGACACCACTATATAATAATATCTTTGCAGCGGGGATTGCTTTTGCACCGCCGCATTTAATCAGTAAACCGATGCAAAGTCCTAATGGTACACCTATTAATCCGACACCACCAAGAACAGGGATGCCTTCGTCAAATATTGGTAAAGCGATTGCCTTGAGTATTCGTGATATGCTTAATGGTGCTGATAGTCCAACTCATACTGCTTCGATGGCAGAAATGGGGGCCGCTTGTGTTGCCTCAACAGGAATGCACATTTTTAAAGGCACAGCAGCCTCTATGACTGTTTTTCCTGTGGTACCTGATTATGAACGTTATCCTGTTTACGGCAGAGATATGGCCCTGACCAGTGGGGAGGTGGGTCTGGCCGGACATTGGGTGAAACATTTTTTACACCACATGTTTTTATATCAGGCTCAATTGAAGCCTGGTTGGACGATGATACCTGATTAATTACACAGCAGATTATTTGATTTACAAAAGGAGATCATTAATGGGTAAAAATAAAGAACCGTACCAGCAGCATTATTATCCCCCCGTACCAACAGGGTTCACAAAATATGCTCGTACATCAATTGTCTGGCAGCTTTATCGTTTTGCTGTCATAAATTTTAAAATGTATAAGGTAACTATTCAGCATAAATTTAAAAAAAATTGAAAAAAAAAGCTTGACAGAAAAGTTATGTAATTTATTAAAACCGACATGTCTATGC
>JAHXHI010000121.1 GCA_025656775.1 gamma proteobacterium symbiont of Bathyaustriella thionipta | reverse complement strand
GGATTAAGACAAAACGATTAAAGGCTGGTTGGGACAACCAATACATGCTTAAAATTCTAGGGCAATCAAATTAAGCGCGATTGCCCTGCTTGCTTATGCTTTGTATTCGAACCAAATGCAATACCGCCAGCCCCCAGATTTATTTGTCTGCGCTGTTCCAGATTCGATTCATTTTCTTTAAAAAGATGAATTTGAGCCAATAGTTCAATTTTATTATCCAATCCCTTTAAATAGGAGGCAATGTCTGCTGAATTTTCACTAATGCGCCCCAGAGCAACACTCATCTGTTGATTCATTTGACTAAACAACTCAATCATCTCAAATGCGGCAGAGACTTTTTTGTCTGATTTTAATTCATCTTTAGAAGACTTATTATCAAGCACTTGATAAGTAAAAATGGCACTATCATCAATTCGATAGTATTCTCGACGTTCTCTCGCCTCATTATGATTACTCATGCTGCCCCTTAAAATTGAATAAAACTGGGTGCTTCTTCTGTGTTGTCAGCTTCTGGAACAAAGGCATCATCACCTTTGTTATTTGCTCCAGTACCTCTAACTTTTGTACTGACAGGCTTATCAGCTCCAGTAGAAATTTGTTGTTGATTTGAATTATTTTTCTGTGATTGTTTAACATTGCTAGAATTGACTGGTTTCTTTTCCTTTCCACCCGCTTTATTAACGGTATTATTTACTTTTTCATTATGATCAGGCAGGTCAGTATCGGGTAATTTAACCTTATCCGGGGTAATTCCCAAATCATCCTTGCCTTGAGAAATAATAATTTCTACGCGACGATTTTTTGCTCTGTTTTCCGATGAATCATTATCGACAAGCGGTTTTGCATCTGCAAATGCCTGGATACTAAAGCGCAATTTATCTAACCTGTCATCAAGCAGCAATTCATGTGCCACTGCAACTGAACGAGCAGATGATAAAGCCCAGTTAGAACGAAATCGAGCAGTACTGATAGGAATATCATCAGTATGACCTGCAACAATAATGTTGCCGCTGGTTTTACTCAGTTCTTCCGCAATAATTTCCAGTATTTCAATAAAATCTTCAGTCAATGTTGCCGTACCAGATGCAAAAGACCCCTTGTCCCGGATACGGATAGTAATACTGGATTCATTAGATTCAACATCGATCATTTCTGCTTCGATTTCTGATTGCAAAGCAGAGCTTAATATTTCAGCTTTTTCTTTTATTTGTTTTTCCTGAACCTGATCCATTTTTTCCTGCAGATCACTCAATTCTTTTTCTACTTCAGCTTTTTCTACCAGCAATTCTCTCAGCTGCTTTTTAAGTCCCTCTGATTCTGCTTCTGCTTCAGACATATTTTCCATTTTGTCTTTGAGTACATTTTCTTCACTTTGTAATTGTTCCAGCTTTTCAATCAGCTTCAATTCCTGCTGAGTATCATCACTGGTGACCTGTCTGACTTCATTAATGACTGTAGGCTGGGGAGGAGCAGGACTGAATTCTTTAGCAACAATATTCACGCCCTTGGGAATTTCTACAGCCTTGATATCACGCTGCACACCAAAAGCCATTTTCATCGAACCCGCAATCTGCTTAAACTTTAGCACATCCATTTCAGCAAATGACAGTAAAAGCACAAAGAAACACATCAACAATGACATGAGGTCGGCAAAGGTAAGAACCCAGGCAGGGATACCGGCCGGACATTTGCATTTTTGTTGTTCTTCCATTTAGCAGACACCTGCCTGGGGATAATTTTTACTCATTTTCATCTATCAATAGTATTAATTAGTCTGCTGCAACAGCACGTTTGCCTTCAGGCAAATAAGTTTGCAACATTTCACCCATTACTTTCGGATTGATCCCTTCTTGAATGGCACCAATAATTTCCAGAATCAATGAACGGTTCAAACGTTGCTGATCGGCAATATAGGCTAATTTATCCGCCAGAGGAATACACACGGCATTGGCAAGTACCGCACCATAAAGTGTCGTTAAAAGAGCAACCGCCATTGATGGGCCAATGGTTTTAGGATCATCCATATTGGCCAACATACCCACCAGACCAATCAATGTTCCAATCATCCCCATTGCAGGGCCCATGTCAGCTAATTTCATCAGAAATTTTTGACCCAGCTCATGACGTTCAACAGCCAGATTAATATCTTTGGATAACATGCGCTGCACAAAATCAGGTTCATGACCGTCAACGCAAAGATTAATTCCTTTTTGCAGGAAGTCATTGGGTATTTCCTGACCTTCCAGCCCTAAAATACCTTCCTTACGGGCAACTGTGGCGAGTTCAACCCCTTTTTCAATGAGTTCATTAGGATCGTCTGATTTATTAAGGATTGATTTTAAAACGACCTTAAATGAACCAATTGTTGTGCCCAATGGGAACATTGCAACGACTGCAAACGAAGCACCGCCAAAAACAACCAGCATGGATGGCACATTGATAAATAAAACAATGCCGCCACTTAATACCATAGCCACTGCAATAATAGCCAGCGCACCAATAACACCGATAACCGTTGCTATATCCACTCAATAAATACCTTTTTATGTACTAAACAAATGCTGTCTTAATTAGTAGAGTTATGGTTTCCTGCTCTACTTTATTCTCTATCAGACAAGCGTTAAAATTTATTTCTTACTCACCTTATTCTGCATTATAATGAAATCTATCCGACAAAATAATGACATCTTAATCAATAAATTGCTGACAATATTAGCAGTTATTTCTTAATTTAAAAATCAATAGTTGATGATTATATGACAAAACAAAAATCAATACTAATTACCGGCTGTTCAAGTGGTATTGGACTCTGTTGCGCCCATGAATTAAAAAACAGAGGGTATCGGGTTTTTGCGACCACAAGAAAGGCAGAAGATGCCGCTAAAATTGAAGCTCAGGGGTTGGAAAGCCTGGTGCTTGATTTAGCCAGTAGTGAGTCCATTAATGCTGCTGTTGATGAATTACTAAAACGCACCAATAACCATTTATATGCTTTGTTTAATAACGGTGCCTTTGGTCAGCCCGGAGCAGTTGAAGATCTGAAACGCCATGTTTTGACAGAACAATTTGAAGCCAATGTATTTGGTACTCAGGAATTAACTAATCGAATTATACCCATCATGCGACAACAGGGGTATGGCCGAATTATTTATAATGGTTCACTATTGGGTATTGTTTCCCTCCCCTTTCGCGGTGCTTATAATGCCTCAAAATATGCACTTGAGGGCCTGGCTGATACACTGAGGTTAGAGCTTTATGGTAGTGGCATTGAGGTCTCAATCATTGAGCCCGGACCAATTACCAGTGCATTTCGAAAGAATGCTTACATAAAATATCAACAGAATATTGATAAAGACCACAGCTTTTTTAAAGTTAATTATGAAGGAATGGAGGCCAGACTAAAAAAGAAAGGTCCGGCAGCTCCCTTTACATTAGCGCCGGAAGCGGTGTATAAAAAACTCGAACATGCCTTAGAAAGCGCCCATCCAAGAGCGCATTATTATGTCACCTTCCCCACCCATTTGTTTGGCACCTTAAAAAGATTACTCCCAGCTAAAGGCCTGGATTGGGTATTACGCAAGGTCTCTAAAGAAGAAAATCAGACAGAGCGATAAGTTGAAAAATTGATATCATAACCACTTACCCACCAGGCGCTTGCTCACCTTTCTTAAATCGCATACGTCCCTGAGGATCGTCGGGTAACACATCCACTTCAATCATATCACCAGGCATAAATTTTCCTGCCAGAATTTCCTGAGCCAGTGGATTTTCTAATGCCTGTTGTATGGCGCGTTTCAGTGGTCGGGCACCATAAACAGGATCAAAACCGGCGTCACTGATTTGTTCCATTGCTTCACTTGATATACGCATATCCAATTCACGTTCATAGAGTCGAGTACGTAAATCCTGCATCTGTATTTTAGCAATTTTCTGAATGGCTTCTTTTCCTAAAGGGTGGAAGACCACAACATCATCAATACGATTAATAAATTCGGGACGAAAATGCTGTGAAACTACTTCCATCACTTCAGATTTCATTAACTGGTAATCTGCCTCTGTTTCAACAGCCGAATGAGAACCAGCCTGTTTACTGGAAGAGCGCATACTCAGTTCCTGAATTCGTTGTGAACCAAGATTAGAAGTCATAATGATCACCGTATTACGAAAATCAACGGTTCGTCCCTGCCCATCGGTTAAACGGCCATCATCAAGCACCTGCAGCAGGATGTTAAACACATCCGGATGGGCTTTTTCTACTTCATCTAATAAAATAACGGAGTATGGCTTACGTCTTACCGCTTCAGTCAGATAACCACCCTCCTCATAACCAACATAGCCGGGAGGCGCACCAATCAGGCGGGCCACTGCATGTTTTTCCATAAACTCTGACATATCCAGTCGAACCATAGCGTCTTCAGTATCGAAGAGAAAGTTGGCTAATGCCTTGGTTAATTCAGTTTTACCCACGCCCGTTGGTCCAAGAAACAAAAAGGAGCCATTGGGACGTTTTGGATCCGATAAACCTGCACGTGAACGTCGAATCGCATTAGAAACCACGGTCACCGCTTCTGATTGTCCAACAACGCGTTCGTGTAATTGTTCTTCCAGACGCAACAGTTTGTCATTTTCACCTTCCAGCATTTTTGCCACGGGAATGCCGGTCCACTTGGCAACCACTTCCGCTACTTCTTCTTCAGTGACAGAATTTCTCAATAATTTGGGCTGCTCACCCTGGTCAATCATTTCTAATTGAGAAGCCATATCCAGTTGTTTTTCCAGCTCAGGAATGCGTCCATATTGCAATTCTGACATACGTCCGAGATCACCGGCTCGCTGCGCCGTTTCCAGATCCTTACGCGCCTGATCCAGAGATTCTTTAATATGTTGTGTACCCTGTACCGCTGCTTTCTCAGATTTCCAGATTTCTTCTAACTCAGAATACTCCAGTTCCAGTTCAGCAATATCTTCCTGAAGAATTTCCAGACGTTTTCGCGAAGCTGAATCAGATTCTTTGCCCAGGGCTTCTCGTTCAATTTTAAGCTGAATAATACGACGCTCCAGTTTATCCATCTTTTCTGGTTTGGAGTCAATTTCCATACGAATACGACTGCCTGCTTCATCGATCAGATCAATTGCTTTATCCGGCAACTGACGCTCTGTAATATATCGATGCGACAGACTGGCAGCAGCAACAATAGCCGGATCAGTAATATCAACCCCATGATGCAGTTCATATTTTTCTTTCAAACCACGCAGGATAGCTATGGTATCTTCCATAGTGGGTTCTTCCACCAGAACTTTTTGAAAACGACGTTCCAGAGCGGCATCTTTTTCCAGATATTCACGATATTCATCCAGTGTAGTAGCACCCACACAATGCAGTTCACCACGGGCTAAAGCAGGCTTAAGCATATTTCCGGCATCCATCGAGCCCTCCGCTTTACCCGCACCCACCATGGTATGCAATTCGTCAATAAAGAGAATAATACTGCCTTCCTGTTTGGCAAGATCATTAAGCACTGCCTTGAGGCGTTCTTCAAATTCTCCTCGGAATTTAGCACCGGCAATCAATGCCCCCATATCCAGAGAAAGAATACGTTTGTGTTTTAATCCCTCTGGTACTTCACCATTAATAATACGCTGTGCCAGGCCTTCAATAATAGCAGTTTTACCCACTCCAGGCTCACCAATCAGCACAGGGTTATTTTTGGTACGACGCTGTAAAACCTGAACCGTACGACGAATTTCATCATCTCGACCAATGACCGGATCCAGCTTGCCCTGCTCCGCACGCTCAGTCAGATCGATAGTGTATTTTTCGAGTGCCTGCCGTTGTTCTTCGGCATTGGGGTCATCAACAGTCTGACCACCACGCATGCTGTCTATGGCTTTCTCGATAACGTGTTTATTAGCACCTAACTCAGACAGAATTCGGCCTAACTGACCCTTGTCATCTGTCGCCGCCAGAATATAAAGTTCACTGGAAATAAATTGATCTTTACGCTGCTGAGACAGTTTATCCGTCATATTCAGCAAACGGGTTAATTCAGGAGAAACCTGCACATCACCCGCAAAACCCTCAATACTGGCCATTTGATCCATTGCTTTTGACAGATGTGAACGCAATAAATTAATATTGACATTTGATTGAGTTAATAAATGTCTTACCGTCCCCCCATCCTGATCCAGTAGTGCCAGCATGACATGTATGGATTCAATAAACCGGTGATCACGTCCGACCGCAAGACTTTGCGCATCAGCAATGGCTTGCTGAAATTTACTGGTAAGTTTATCCATTCTCATTGGCTAGAACCTCTTGAAAAATTTGTATGATACACATCTATATAGTGCCTGTGGATAACTTTTTCAAGAACTTTCACAAACAACGGTTATTTATTTTATTTTAGTTAATATTCATCGACTTAAACTGTGGATAAGTTTGCCAACACATTAGAGGATATGAAAAGTAAATTTTACCAATCCGTGCTAGGGAAACCGTTGCAATTACCAGTGGGCGCTCAACCTTGACAGATGAAGAGTTCATAATAAGCATAATTGATACCATTAAAAAAAGTGATAATAACGTCACAAGTTTCATCATAAGCCCTTGTCAGTGATGGGCTTGTCTCTTACACTCTATATAACAACTGAAAAAGGCGACCTGTTCCTAAAGGACAGATACGCAAAGCTGCCGGTCTAAGGGGATTACCTATGATTGCGGGGTTACCAGAAAATATGCTCGTCTGTTCTATTATTTTCTCTTAAACTTCTCTGTCTATTTTTTATTTAATCTCCCCTTTAAAAAGCGTCACCAACAACACCCCGGTATGAAACAGATGTCAATGAGATAACATTCATATTTATTCTGAAGGGAGAATAAAATGCATTATATCAGAACCTATGTAAACGCTTAATGAGCAGCGTTCTTGACTTTATCTAATGCTGATTTTTAAAATTCTAGGGAAGCAACTCTTCCAGTTTTTCCACCGTATCTGCATAAGGTAATTGGGTTAATACATCAACCAGATAAGCATAAGGTTCAATGTCAT
>JAHXHI010000114.1 GCA_025656775.1 gamma proteobacterium symbiont of Bathyaustriella thionipta | reverse complement strand
GATGTTTAATGTGGATGGTGCCCGAAGTAAGTTGAATCGGGCATATGAAAAGTTAATCGGTCAAAATTAATGTGTTTAGGTACTAGTTTAAATTTTATTTAACAGTATACCCCTTTCCTTCGAGACAAGCAGTATATGCTGCGATTATATTGACTGCGATTATTGGCATATTTATTGGCTTCCTGCTGCTTCCATTGTTCCGTATTTTGTTGAGCTTTATTATTTGCAGAACTCTGTCTGACACCACCGATTAAAGCACCTGCGGCTCCAGCATTTCTGGCTGAACGGGAACTATCACCTATTATGGCTCCCAATGCGGCCCCACCCAGAGCACCTTTTACGACACCACCTGATTTTTTCTCCTGAGAAGGTGGTGGTGTTGAGGTCGTTGGTGTTTTCATTGGGTCAAATCCCGATTGTTGTTTTGCCCAGCCATAACAGGAAAATTTATCCTGCTCTAGTTGCTCATTACTTTGTCCTTTGGCTGGAAATATCATAAAGTCAGCCATGGCCAGATGACTGAAACTGATTAAACTTAATATTATCAGCCCAGTTTTTATTACTGATTTCATTTTTCTTCCTTATTAATTATAAATTTTTACGATAGAAAAAGATCATAAGTACCCCTAAAAAATCAGAGATTTAAGGGGCACTAAAAAGTCTGACCAATAAACATTTGTAAGCCTGCATCTTCTTCTGAGACGCCAATATCAACTCGTACGATAACACCTTCTACCATAATTCGAGCACCGCCACCCACTGTCCACTTCATATCATTATGCAATTCATCCAGGTCCCATTCATCATTCACTCTTCCTGCCTCAACAAATCCAACCCACTGCCACCAGGGAATACGTAAGGTTTTAATCAGAGGAATATTTAAAAAAGGATTCCATTTGTTCATGTGCCGATATTCCAGTGCATAGTTAACGGCAGAGCGATCATTAAAACGGGCGGCTGGAAAGGCACGTTGCCGATCCAGGCCACCTAAAGTTGCCCCCTGATAAGTCGGCGGTCTATGATAAATTTCTTTACCATTATGCGTGCTGGAGTCATCCCAGGTTGGCGTATCTATCCACCAGGCATTAAAGGCAATGACTCGTTGATAAGCCGATGATGATTCACCAAGGCTAAAAAATTTTGAATATTCAGCTTCTATTGTCGTCCATTGTGCACCCTCTTCATCATTCATTCCCCAGTCTCTGGAAACCAGAATACTTTGCTTTGAACCACGCGATGGATTACGCCAGTAATCGGTATTGTCGTATTCCAAACCTAGCGTAAATGCCGTGGTTTTTAATTGTACCCTGTTCTTGGCATTATCCTCTAAATCCTGCTCTCGATTAAATAATTTAAACTCTAAAAATGTTCGACCACTGGAAAACGGATTCCAACTGTCTCCCCCTGATTCACTGCCTGAAACCAGTAAGCCATTTTTCTCAACAATGTATTGATGAATTGGTTTTCCTTTGGCATGACCAATCGGTAAAAGGTAGCGAAAATCGAGTCGAAACAGATTGTCACTGCCTTCACTCTGAATGAAATTATCTTTATCAGAATCATTACTCCCGGCTCTTTCATCAGCAAAAGCGGGATTGCCATCACGATAAGAGTCCAGCTCACCCCATTCACTATTAAAACCAATGACGTCCAGAAAAATTCGGTCATTAAAGGGCATTTGCAGATCAGCAATATAATAGAAAAAATTGTAGCTATTATTCGTGCTGTAAAAAACATTGGTGACGATATTAACCTGGGGCTGAATATAACCCTGAGCAAAATAAGTACCTGCTACAGCCAGCTCTGTGCTTTCATTATAAAACCCATAGGGGATAAACTTACTGCCTTTCACTACAGGTTCATCTTCATGGCCTTCAAGTACATCATAGGAATCTGCCCGACAGGCATTAACCAGAAGAAATAAGACGGCAATAATTAAGACAGAGAGGTAGTTTTTTTTATTAAATACGGTCAATGTTCTTGATAGTGTAATCATTTGAATATTTTAGCTTTTTTCCCTGAAAAAATTAAAACTTCCAACTGGCATTAATGGTCAGGATGTGTAAATAATTCGTTTCAAAATCACCTTGAATGGTATCATTATCAAGAATTCCTCGAGTTTGGTTAATACTGGCATCACCTAAATCCACGAGTTCATAACCCACCATAATAGTGACATCTTCATTCATGAGATATTCTGCTCCTAAGCCATAACGAACTTGTCGGTCTAGAGGTAAATCCAGTGTACTGTCAGATTTGCTCACAGGAGAGGTATCATAGGCAATACCTGCTAATAACTTCCAGTCATCAGAATACTGATAATGAACCCCTAAAGCCACATGATAGGTATCATCAAAATTACGATCGGTTTTAATATTCTTATTGATGTTATTCAGTGTAAACTCACTTTTTCCAAATTCTGACCAATTCTGCCATCCTAAATTACCAACCAGTGCCCATTGAGAGTCTAGCTCATGATAGCCACTTATCATTAATGATTGGGGGAATGTCATTTCAATACCAGCATCTGAGCTTAAATTCAGTCCAGGCAAAATTGGTAAAACCCCCTTTAGTGTCAGGGCATCTTCAAATTCCACATCAATTTCTGAGCGATAATGAAAACCCAGTCGTGTACTGTCTGAGAATTCATATAATAAACCAATATTATAACCATAGCCGAGATCACTATCTTCCAGCTCTATTTTTCCATCTGGATTATTTCCAATACCAAAAGGATTATTGTTGAATGCCATCGTTTGTTCCAATGTACTATAAAGCACATCAAAACCTATCCCGATGGACAATTGATTATTCACTTTAAAGGCAACAGATGGATTAATTGCAAAGGTCAGCAACTCGGCTTCAGTAACAAAGTATCGTCCAGCCCAGGAATCACCATAATCCAGTCCCAATCCTTTGTATGACCCAAGCGCTAAACCAAATTTTACATCAGGGGAATAATCATGAACATAAAATAGGGAAGCCGAAGGGATGAAACCGCCATTTTGCCCGCCGTCATCAGTACCATAAGTGGCAGAATCAATGTCGAATTTTGAATCCAGATACATGGGTTGGAAACCAGCCATTAACTCGGAGCGTTTTAATCGTGTCATTCCAGCAGGGTTTGTGCCTGCGGTTGATGCTCGTTCAGCAATCGCAGCACTACCTGCTGAGGCAGTGCCTACTTCAGAATGAGCGACCTCGTAAAGCCATAGGCCACCAGACCAGGCATATTGAGTAAACATCAGTAAAGATAGGGTAATAAGTAAACCAATTTGTTTCATAAGTTTTGTCTGTTAAATTAATAAAACTATCGCAGTTAATTTATAAAAAAAGAAGAGTGCAGAAATGATTATGATGTATTCAGAACAAGATTGTATAAAATAAGCAGCCTTATTCTGAATATTCACATGTGGAAAGATTAATCAACCACCAGCCGTATCGCCAATATCTTCCTGCTCGAAGTCATTCTGTTCTGGTGTCAAATCTTTTGCTCCAGTACCTGGCATCATTTCAAAGCCTATATCAAAGTGAACCATCATTGTTTTAAGCTGCTCTAACACACCAGAGTCACCACTTAATTTAGCTTTTCCTGATTTAATCTGCTCATCAAATTTGATCTCTCCCATCATGGTTTTTTCTAAATCAGAGCGATTAATGGTAATGGTCAAATCAGCATCTTTGGCCTGAAAACCACTGATATTGGTCAGGGTTGCATTGCTTAATTCAAGGACAAATTTTTCATTATTATCTGGCGTGCTCAGGTTAATCTTAAATGCTTTACCCTCTGCTTTTTTACTGTCCAGGCGAACTCCGAGAAAATCCAGAAATAATTCTGTATCCATTGCCCGCACCATATCGGGCCCTGCAGTTTTGGGTGATGCGCCATCAGGAATACCAGATCGAAGTTCATAAGCAGCACCCAGAAAACTGTTACGCACACTGGGGCTTTCCTGCTGGTAGCCAATCTGTTCAAAAATATCAGCTAATAAATCTTTAGCAGCCTGGTTCTGAGGCTCAGCATAGGCCAGTTTATTTACTATCTCCTGTGCATGACGATATTTACCTTCATCATAGAGCGCTTTACCTTTTTTCATATTTTCATAATCGGTTGAGCACCGCCCATCATTTCAACATAAAGAGGAGCAGAATCTTCAGGAGAAAGAGGGATCAAAGTCGTTGGATTGGCATCCCAGTAACCCAGATAGCGGTTAATGACGGCACGACTATTGTGTTCAACCGAACCATGGTAACTACGGGCAGACCATTGTTGCTGTAAACTTTCAGGCACTTCATAAACATTATGAATCTGATTAATGGTGATGCCCTGATTGGCCAGATGTAATACTCCATTATTTAAATTGGCATAGGTGTCACGTTGTGAGCGCATCACTTCCTGTACCCGCTCATTTACCCAACGAGGCCAGCTATGAGAAGCAAACATCACTTCGGCTTCCTGACCAAATAGATAAATTGCGTTATTAATTTGTTTTGACCATTCCAATGCATCACGAACTAATGCACCTCGCAGGGTATAGATGTTATGTATAGTGCCCGTAATGTTTTCTGCGGCCCAGAAGGCTTTCATATCTGGAAAATAGGTATTCATTTCAGAAGGCGCTTCGGTACCGGGTGTATTCTGGAACACCATTTTAATGCCATCCACAGTCAATTCTTCGATATCTTTCTCAATGACAATAGTAGGAGGAATTAAACCAACATTACCTGCGGCAACATTTTTGCCGATTGACTGGTCAACATGACCAAACGGGCTGCGGGGTAACAACACACCATACTGGAAAAATAAACGTCTGTTCATGGCATTACCCGCATACACGTTTTCAGAAACCGCATGATCCATAAAACCAACAGGTGCTATAATTTTGACCTTGCCGCTTCTGACATCGGCTTCATCCACAACTCCCCGAACGCCGCCAAAATGATCAGCATGTGAATGTGAATAAACCACCGCAACAACAGGACGTTCACCCAGTTTTTCATTAATGAATTTCAATGCTGCCGCAGCCGTTTCTTTGGCGGTTAAAGGGTCAAAGACAATCCAGCCGGTTTTACTTTTAATAAAGGTGATATTAGCCAGATCATAGCCACGTATCTGGTAAATACCTGGAATCACCTCATATAGGCCATAATGCATATTTAAGATAGCCTGACGTTGCAGTGAAGGATGAATACTATCAAAGTCCTTGCCTTCTTCTAATAACCAGTCATAGCTGCCGATATCCCAGGCCACATGTCCGGCCTCGGCCTTAATTTGTCGATAGTCAGGCTCAGCAATAAAGCCGCGTTTGGCTTCGTCGAAATCACGTTTATCCGCTAAAGGTAAAATTTCACGTTGTTGTTTTTGTAGTGCAATCGTGTATTTTGAAGGGTAATTTCCCTTGTCATGAAAGTGTTTTCCCTCAGCGGCACCAGTATCAGTATTGACGCTGCCGCCACCTGCGGCCCAGGACATTGTACTGATACCGCAAAGTAAAACACCACTGACTAATAATTTCATTTTGTTTCTAAATAACATAAAACTTCCTTTAAAAGGTTAACGTATACTTTTAACTTCTTTTAACTTCTTTTCTATTTGTTTTAGTATTATAGTTATTTATATCAAGCTGTCAGATTTTTATCCAAAATTCGCAAAAAAATCAATACTGTTATGAAAATTAAAGTGATTAAAAAAATACAATTGAATTCCTTTGATATGGAACAACTCCGGGAATCCGTTAAAGATTCAGATTTTGAACATTTCCAGTTGTCCAGAGGGCAGTTTATTGGTCATAATAAGCAGCTTTTGTTAGCAAATTCTATTATCAGCACAGGACAATATAATCAAAAAATATTTGTACGGGGCTCTTTTCCCAAAGATATGCTTACCTTTGGGATGGTACTCAATGAATCTACAGCAGGTGCTCTTTCAGGGCAGAGTTTAAAACGAGGTGATCTTGTTTTTTTTCCAGAAAATGATGAACTACATTACTTAATACCTGAAAATACTATCTGGATTACTTTTAATATTCCACGCCAGCGATTGGAACAATATGGTTTTGAATTTTCTTTAAATAAAGCCTGTATTATTCGACCATTGTCATCGGATTTTCTATCACTCACGTCACTTATGGAAGGTTTGTGTAATGATAAATCCAGTTTAAATGCCGAAGAGGCAGAAGAATCTCTCATTGAAAATATTCATAATATATTAATTGGGGATGCTTTAGGAGAACAAAAGCAAAGAAAACTAAAACGATCAAAAAAAATAATGCTCTTAAAAAAAGTCCACTCATACTTAAATGATAATACCTTGTCAGTAATCAAGGTCAGTGATCTTATCAATGATCTTG
Source organism: gamma proteobacterium symbiont of Bathyaustriella thionipta (assembly GCA_025656775.1). GTDB lineage: Bacteria > Pseudomonadota > Gammaproteobacteria > GRL18 > GRL18 > GRL18. The sequence continues at coordinate 728 of JAHXHI010000114.1, read as the reverse complement.
ATTGTAGCCATCGCACCATTAATTATTTGTTTAAAGACACGTTCAATATGTCACTCAAGCAATATATAACCAAAACCAAACTTAACCAATTTAGATACGTGCTACAAAATCAACATAATGAAGATAAAACATTAAAAGAAATTGCTGAATATTGTGGTCTCACTCACATGGGAAGAGTCGCTCAGGAATATAGAATGCTATTTGTTGAAAATCCAAAGGAAACCAGGTTGAAAAGGAATAAAAATAATGTGCCTGATTCATTATAAAAAAATAATTTATCTAATAACAGGTTCGTACTTAGCTGTTGTCTATAGTTTATCCAATGTACTTTATGCGACTGAGCAGTTCGTTGATAAGCCGAAATTAATACTACAAATAACCGTTGATCAACTTAGAGGAGATCTGCCCACGCGCTATTATGAACGTTTAGGTCAAGATGGCTTCCGTTATTTATGGGAAAATGGTCTGGTTTATACTAATGCTCATCATGCTCATGCCAATACAGAAACGATTGTAGGTCATGTCACATTAGCAACAGGCAGTCATCCGTCAATTCATGGAATGACTGGTAATATCTGGCTTGATCGAAATAGCAATCAGGTCACCTATAATATCGAAGATCCTGATTATCAACTGCTTACAACGGGTGTAGACCTAGTTGTGACAACGGCCATCCCCGACCAAATTATTTTTTCTTAAATGCAATTACATTTTCAGGTAGTGAAACT
>JAHXHI010000205.1 GCA_025656775.1 gamma proteobacterium symbiont of Bathyaustriella thionipta | reverse complement strand
GTAAGTTCAAGTCTTGCATTGGAATTGTTATTTGATAAAAAGTTACCTGATTTTATCTGAGATTAAAAATCATGCTGAATAGTTACCAAAATGGTTCATTTTTTCAATGGTTCGTTTCATGTCTTTTTTGATAGCACTTTGAGACAAATGAGCTTTAGCAATTTGTGGAAATTTATTTATCCAGTTTTTTGAAGGAAATAATTTCTTTCTGCATTCTTTAGTGCTCGGTGTTTTATGTTTCTTTGTTTTGTTATTTTTAATATAGGTTTCATAAATTTCTTTAAAAAGGGGAAGAGGCTTCAGACCCATGCGAACAAAAAAATGTTCGGTAAATGGATTTTTTTCTTGGATAAAGAAAGGATGCCGACTAAAGTTCTGATGTCATGATTACCAGCAAGAATAATCACATCACCCCCTTTATCAATCAGTAATTTAATGACTCTTAAAAGTCGTAGAGTACTGGGGCCTTTATCAAAACAGTCACCACCAAGAATAAACCGGGCTTTTTTCCCCTCGGCAGTGAGTTTAAACTGTTTATCTTTTGGACCTGTTTTTTTTATTCCGCCTGAGGCAACTAATGATGCAATAAATGCATCAGCATCAGCATGCATATCAGAAAAAAAGTACACCGTTTTTTTGGGCCATACCCAGGAATCATTTTCCAGGTGAGCTTTTATATCACAGGCGATAGTATTTGACATTTGACTGTCTTTTTTTACTGATAACTCATAGGGACCCATCATCCATATCTGAGGTTTGGTCGGCAGCCAGGCATTTATCCATTTTTTGCCATAATAGCAATTAAAAAATTTATCAAACTTTTTTAATATCATTTATCCTACTCTTTAGACAAAATAACACGATTGAATTATTTAATCGGTATACTGACTCTTTTTCTTGCGAACTTTCCATTCACCAAAGAGATGAACCCATGAACCATCTTCTAATCGTTCAATAAATACGGGTTGCCCATGAAACATACTCAATTCAGCAATTTGTTTAAATTCCAGTACCCCTAAATGATAGGCAGCATGTCGAAATGCTGCACCATGACCAACAAATAATTTTAATGTGGGGTGTTTCACCGACGTTTGTAATTCAGACATTTTTTTTAATAAATGATTCGCAACACGCTTTCCTGAATCGATTAACGACTCAGCTCCCTGCAAAGGCAGGCAAAAGCGGCTGTTGGATTTCCAGTCTTTTGGTAATGAATCAAAGCGGGGATCTGTATTAATAATTTCCTCAATCTGGGAAATGCTTAAATTTGCTGCACTGCCGACACTGCGCTCTGCTAAGGCATCAAAACTGTCAATGTTAATGGCATTGACTTGATTGGTGTTATGAAAAGTTTTGTTTGTTAAAACCTTGTGGTTGCTTAATGACTCACAAATTATTTCAGCAGTTTGCCATGCTCTTAATAGCTGAGATGAATCACAAACAGGGTGTAACAACCACTTTTCTTTAATGAGTGTGTTGCGTAAGTTTTCTGCGGCTGCGCGAGCATGTGATTTTCCTGCTTCAGTTAAAGGATAAGGCTGCCAGGCGCTGGGTGTATTTTCTAGCTGATGATAATCGCCATGTCGTATTAAGGCTGCTATGATTCTTGCCATGGTATTAATATCTATGAGTAATTAAATTTTATTAAGAACATATTCAGCATACAACTGGGCTGCTTTGATGCCGATCCCATCCAATGCGCCTTGAAAACCGCCAAAGGCAGAGACTTCAAAAACAATTGGGCCCTCATCCGTTTCGGCGATATCGACTGTCGTAAAATCCATTGAAAAAAGATCCTGGGCTTGTTGTGCAATACTGATAATTTCTTCAGAGGGTGAAAATTGTGCATAACGACCGCCGCTATTAATGGTGGTATTCCATGTGCCGGATTGATTCACCCGGGCATAGGTACCAAGATATTGACCGCCTAAAAAAACCAGACCAAGATCCTGCCCTGGTAAGTTAATTTTTTTCTGGATATACATCATCTGATGTTCTGATTGAAATTGCTCAATTTCTTTTTTAATCTGTGTATCTGGACTGTCAGCATCAATGATGATCATGCCTCTTGCTTTGGTAGAAAACAGTGGTTTAAAAACAGCACTGGAAAAATTTTTAACAGTGGCTATCGCTTCATTAATATCTTCGGTTACCACCGTATCCGGCATCGGTAAACCGGCTTTGCGCAGTATGACGGTACAACTTAAACGATCAATCAGGCGCATGATTTTTTCAGGGGAACTGAATATTTTGACTCCCTGGGATTGAGCAATGAGCAGTAGCTCGAGCCTATCCAGAGTATTCGGGTTATATTCAGCACTAATTTTTTTGATAATTAATCCATCTAAATCGCATAGATTAATTTTTCTACCGGCCTCTAAATAGTTTAATGTGTTGCTTGATAAATCTAAACTGACTTTGCTCATATCAATAACAAGACGAAACCCAGTTTGTTTCTCGATGGCATCGGCTAAAGTTTCTGTCGACCACTTACCCGGTATTCCTATTACTCCAATTTTTTTCATTCTCTCTCTCATTGATAAGGAGCTACTACATTTAGTGAACTCAACATATTAATACTAGCACAGCCATCTGGTACCGTAAAACCAACGGCTTATTCATTTATATTTATGAGCAACAATGGCGTAGAGTTATTGTGCTTTTTGGCAAAGATTATTAGCGCCGGAGATGGTGTATTATGTTGTTAAAAACAAGGGCCTGCAGCTCTGTTATTTAGCAAATATTATACTATCAGGCTTATGCTTGATATCTCTTTCTATGATAGGTATAGTCTTGCACACAGAAAATATATTTAATGTTTTATTTTATAACAGGAAATAACATAAGTACTTATGTTTAAACCACTTTCACTCTTTTTGGGGTTTCGTTATACCCGAGCAAAACGTCGTAATCAATTTATCTCTTTTATTACTCTGAGTTCATTTGTCGGTATTGCTATCGGTGTCTGGGCTCTTATTACCGTACTTTCTGTTATGAATGGTTTTCAGGCAGAGATTCGTGATCGTATTTTAGGTATGGCATCGCATGCCACGATAAGTAGTATTAATGGTAAATTAGAAGACTGGCCATCTGTAGATAAATTAGTTGAACAACAAGCACATGTAGAAGGCTCTGCGCCCTATATTTTGAAAGAAGGTATGCTAACCAATGCGTCAAATGTTCATGGTGCCTTAATTCGAGGTATTGAGCCAGAAGAAGAAAAAATGGTCTCGGAAGTATCAAAGCATATTTATCGGGGTAGTTATGACGCCTTAAATAATAAAAAATACGGTATTATACTGGGACGTTATCTGGCCCGTTCGATTGGTGCTGTTGTTGGTTCAAAAGTGACGATGGTGACACCGTCAGCTAATGTGACTCCTGCTGGAATCATGCCCAGACTTAAACGTTTTACTGTGGTGGGGATTTTTGAAGTTGGACATAATCAGTACGATAGTAATATGGCGCTGATACATATTCGTGATGCTCAGATTCTGTTTAAAATGAAAGGTTTAGTAACCGGTATCCGCCTTAAACTGGATGATCTCTATGATGCTCCCCGAATCAGCCGGAACATTGAGGCTAAGATTGAAGGCTACCATCGGGTGATTGACTGGACGCAGCATCATGCTAATTTATTTCGAGCCATTAATATTGAAAAAACCATGATGCTCATTATTTTATCCCTGATCATTGCTGTTGCCGCTTTTAATATTGTTTCTACGCTGGTTATTGTCGTCAATGATAAACAGGCAGATATTGCCATTTTAAGAACCCTGGGTGCCAGTCCCGGTATGATTATGCGAATTTTTATTTCGCAGGGAATGGTTATCGGCATTGTGGGTACTTTTTTGGGTATTATTACCGGCATTTTAACTGCTCAGAATATTGATACCATTGTGCCTGCACTGGAAAGTTTTCTGGGTATGAAATTTTTAGCACCTGATATCTATCTTATTAGTGATCTTCCCTCAGAAATGAAATGGTCTGATGTCATTGTAACGGGTACAATTTCATTCAGTTTAACTATTCTGGCGACCATTTATCCCGCCTGGCGAGCATCCAGAGTGCAACCAGCGGAGGCGCTACGCTATGAGTGATATTATTGTTGACTGTCAGAATTTAGACCAGTATTTTGATGAGGGCAATGGTCGTGTTGATATTTTTCAGAATATTAATCTGCAAATAAAAAAAGGCGAACGTCTGGCAATTGTCGGTGCCTCGGGTTCGGGTAAAAGTACCTTGTTGTATATGATGGGTGGTCTGGATACCATCAAAGCAGGTAAGTTATTAATCGACGGCCAGGACATCAGTCAATTAAATGCCAGGAAACTGGGGCAGCTGCGCAATAAAACCCTGGGCTTTGTCTATCAGTTTCATCATTTATTACCAGAGTTTTCAGCGCTGGAAAATGTCGCAATGCCGCTTTTAATTCGTGGTGACAATACATCACAGGCAAAAGAAAAAGCGGCTTATCTTTTGGAACAAGTGGGTTTAAGTAATCGTGTCACCCATAAACCGGGTGAGCTGTCCGGGGGTGAAAGACAGCGTGCTGCCATTGCCCGGGCTTTGGTGACAAATCCTAAATGTCTGCTTGCTGATGAACCTACTGGAAACTTAGATAATACGACCGCCAGACAAGTCTATGATTTATTAATCAAACTCAATGAAGAAATGAGCATCAGTCTGGTTCTGGTGACTCACGATGAAAAACTCGCTGCTCGTATGGATAAAGTGCTGATGCTTTCAGATGGACATTTAACTGATATTAATTTGTAATTACTTACCGTTATTTTCGTCACTATTATCTTCGAAACCTTACCTGCGAAGTAGGGCAATCCAACGCCAGACATTTAATAAACCTGCCAGTGCTGCTGCAACATAAGTCAATGCGGCGGCCAATAATACCTGCCGTACTGCAATCAGATCACGTTTGGTGACATAGTTTCCTTCTTTAAGTAGTGGTAATGCCTTGTTAAAACTGGCATCAAATTCAACTGGCAGGCTAATAAAATGAACCACCACCGATGAAGCAATACTCATAAAACCAATCAGTGCAAAAATAATTCCTGCCAATGGTGAGTGTGTGAAAGCAGTCATTAAAGGCGCTATAAAAATGATGCCCGCACCTAACTTTTGAAAGCGTTGTGATGCAGTAACCATTTTTCCACGCAGTAGTAATAATTCATCTTTTTGGTAATCCTGGACGGCATGCCCCACTTCATGAGCGGCTATGGCAATTGCTGTGAGTGATTTACCATTTAAATATTCAGGACTTAAACGCACCGTTTTGCTTTGCGGATCATAATGATCCCCCTGATTGGTTGCTTCAAGAGTAACAGGGAGCTGGTATTGATCAATTAAATGTTGCGCAAGCTCTCCACCTGTACCCGGCAGTGCATTAATTGTTTTGCTATAACGTTTCATCACATATTTTACCCACCATTGCGGTAGAAAAAAGATGCTGATAACAATGATAAACAAAATAATATAGAGCATGGTGTGTATTCAACTGAATGATAAAGTTGAGGTTATTTTATCTAAAATTAACAGGTGAGTGAATTGCTTTATGATTTGCTCAATAAAATTTAATTAATTGACTTGAATCCTCATTAATCTAAACATAATTTTATCACTGTTTATCAAACACATCAGTTGATTGATGTCCTCTGACCTGATGAGTCTACTGCCGAACAATTTTTTGCTTCTGAACAGTTTGCCGCCTACCGTGAATTAGGTTATGCACTTTGTCGTCAACTGCTGGCAGGTGAGGACGGTAAATTATTACTGAAGAGCTCTAAAACTTCTTTATATATAATAAGTTACCGTATTTTTTGTTAAGCAAATCTTGTGTAATAAAGTGAGTTGGTATATTATAATACACTTCTTAATGACCTGTGCAATCGTTCTGACAGGTCAGCTATCATTTAAGGGATTGTATTGTTGATGAAAGACAGAATTAAAGCACAGAAAAAAAATATCATTGCGGGTGTAATTTTCCTGATTTTTGCATTAGTGATGGCAGGAATTGTTCCTAGCATCGAAATAGCCTGGGTGATGGGGCTATTGCTATTAACTGTTTATCTATTTGCCTTTGAAGTTCTGGATGTTGATGTAACTGCGATTTCCATTATGGTACTGTTAGGTTTATCAACGTTATTTGCGCCAATTATGGGGCTTGAAACCGGGCTGGTTTCTACCGATAAATTATTTAACGGTTTTTCCAGTAATGCAGTTATGTCCATTATCGCAGTGATGATTATTGGTGCGGGTCTGGATAAAACCGGCATTATGTCCACAGTAGCCACTTTTATATTAAATGCGGGCGGTACTTCTGAAAAACGCATTATTCCTATTGTCTCCAGTACCGTGGGTATCATTTCATCTTTTATGCAGAATGTGGGTGCAGCAGCACTTTTTATTCCTGTCGTCAGTAGAATTTCTGCCCGCTCAGGTCTGCCTATGTCTCGTTTGTTAATGCCTATGGGGTTTTGTGCCATTTTAGGTGGTACAGTGACGATGGTGGGTTCATCACCGCTTATTCTCTTAAATGACTTGATATTAACTTCTAATCAGGCATTACCAGAAGCACAGAAAATGGAAACATGGGGATTATTTTCTGTGACTCCTGTGGGGGTAGCTCTGGTGTTCACTGGTATTATTTATTTTGTCCTGGCCGGGCGTTTTGTATTGCCAAAAGTAAGCGATAAAGCAGATGCCAGCAGTGCTACAAATACCATGGACTATTTTCAGAATATCTATGGTATTGATTATGCGTTGTTTGAGTTAGAAGTACCGGTTAATAGTCCTTTGGTGGGGCATATTCTAAATGATATCGAACAAAAAGAAAATATTCGTATTATCGCTGCGATAAAAGGTAATACCAAGGATGTCACTATTGGACCTAATGGTGTGGCCAGAGATTATACGATTGAGGCCAATACTGTTTTAGGAATTCTTGGTTCTGAAAAATTTATTACCGACTTTGCTAATGATTATTCACTTGAATTAAAAGCTGATCTGGAACACTTTTCAGAAACCCTGTCCGCATCACGCTCAGGTGTTGCGGAAGTGGTTATTCCACCCCGTTCGCAATTAATTGGTAAATCAGCTCGAGATGTCTGGTTAAGAAAAACCTATGGGTTGGCCATGGTTGC
>JAHXHI010000261.1 GCA_025656775.1 gamma proteobacterium symbiont of Bathyaustriella thionipta | reverse complement strand
TAATCTTAGAAATTGAAAGCTATTTATGAATCCTGTATTGTGGATTTATTGAAAAAGTATTAAAAATAGGGGTTATTCTACAGCCTCGTTCACGCTCACTGGTAAAGGAATTGAGATTATTTAAAAGTAATATTGAACGATGTTTATCCAGCTGTTTCAATATCTCATATTCATCAATACGATTGGTTCCTCTGAATAAAGTAATATGAGTTTGATCGGGAAATTGTCTTTGTATTTCATATTGGCAGTAGCTAAATAATAAATCAAACTGAGCTTCCAGAGCATTAGTATTGTATAGCCCCTGTGAACGATCCGATAAGTACTTTAAATAGTTGTCTGAACCAAAATCATCCAGTCGTCCATTGTGGTTTCTGGCTAATAAGCCAAATCGCGATTCAACCCAACTTTTTAAAACAGCTGACTCCTTACTATTGGCATCAAATAGCCAGCCTCGCAGCATCCGTAAATAATCCGCTTTGTCTCTTCGTCGTCGATTGCCATTAAATTCAAGACCCGCCTCTTATGGATTGTCCAATAAAAAACTTGAACGCATATAGTCATTGAAATTTTCTGCTCTATTACAAGCCTCGTCTATCCGATCCAGATTATTAAACAATTCGACATGCAGAGTAGCGACACCATCGAGATGGAGTCTAACAGGATACTGCTGATAAGTGAGACTGCCAAGAATAATTCCCGGTAGGCTGCAACGATTGATCGGCAAACGTGCGTAAACGGGTAATGTGAGTTTTAGAATTGTCGTTTGTCTGTTTTCAACCATACAAAACCTATGGGATTGTCGTGTATACGACGACTAACATTAACTAAAAAAATTATTTTTATCATTATATAACAACAACTTAAACAACAAAATAGATTTTGGCACAGTGTTTGCTTTCTTATATATCAGAACCAATTAGGCAAAGTTATTGTCGAGTGAGCTTAGTGCTGTTAACAATAAACTAGCCTTTAGTAAGAATTAATTAAGAAGCTCACATAACTGAATAATTTAATAATTGTAGCAAGGAGATCCAAAATGGCAATGCGTCAATGTGCAATTTACGGTAAAGGTGGTATTGGTAAGTCTACCACAACTCAGAATCTGGTTGCAGGTATCGCTGAACTAGGTAAGAAAGTCATGATTGTAGGTTGTGACCCAAAGGCTGACTCCACTCGTCTAATCTTACATGCGAAAGCACAGAACACCATCATGGAAATGGCTGCAGAAGCTGGAACAGTTGAAGATCTGGAACTGGAAGATGTATTAAAAACGGGTTATGGCGACATTAAATGTGTTGAGTCTGGTGGTCCTGAGCCAGGTGTTGGTTGTGCTGGCCGTGGTGTTATCACTGCAATTAACTTTCTGGAAGAAGAAGGTGCCTATGAAGAAGACCTTAATTTCGTATTTTATGACGTACTAGGTGACGTTGTATGTGGTGGTTTCGCCATGCCCATTCGTGAAAATAAGGCACAGGAAATCTACATTGTCTGTTCTGGCGAAATGATGGCAATGTATGCCGCAAACAACATTTCAAAAGGAATTGTTAAATACGCAAACTCAGGTAGTGTACGCCTGGCTGGTTTGATTTGTAACTCTCGCGAAACCGACCGTGAAGATGAATTAATTATGGCTTTAGCAGCTCGCTTAGGCACAACGATGATTCACTTTGTACCACGAGACAACATTGTACAACGGGCAGAAATTCGCCGTATGACTGTGATTGAATATGATCCAACTTGCTCACAGGCCGAAGAATATCGCACCCTGGCAAATAAGATTATTGAAAATACAAACCTCAACATTCCTACCCCAATCACCATGGATGAGCTCGAAGAGCTATTAATGGAGTTCGGTATCATGGATGTAGAAGACGAAAGCATTGTCGGTCAGACTGCTACTGCAGAATAAAACAGGGTTGGGTGTCGATCATCTCTGGTCGACATCAATTTACTCAACCTTTTCTCAAACATGTACTCAACCCTGGGCATCCACAGATTAGTGGTGACAGGCTAAGGAGAACGATATGTCAGCTAATTTGACACACGAGGAAACTGAAGCACTGATACAAGAAGTGCTTGAGGTTTATCCAGAAAAAGCAAAAAAAGATCGCGCTAAACATCTTGCAGTCAATGATCAAGAAGTTGAGCAGTCAAAAAAATGCATTACTTCAAACCGAAAATCTTTACCCGGCGTTATGACCATTCGTGGTTGTGCTTATGCAGGATCAAAAGGTGTGGTCTGGGGTCCTATTAAGGACATGATTCACATTTCACACGGACCCGTTGGTTGTGGTCAGTATTCCCGTGCAGGACGCCGTAACTATTATGTGGGCACCACTGGTATTAACACCTTTGGTACCATGAATTTTACTTCAGATTTTCAGGAAAAAGACATTGTTTTTGGCGGTGATAAAAAACTGTCAAAAATCATGCTGGAAATTGAAGAGCTTTTCCCACTGAACAAAGGCATCACAATCCAGTCAGAATGTCCCATTGGATTAATTGGTGATGACATTGAAGCCGTGGCCAAGCAAACGACTAAAGCGATAGAAAAACCTGTGGTACCTGTTCGTTGTGAGGGTTTCCGTGGTGTTTCTCAATCATTGGGTCACCACATAGCCAATGATGCAGTTCGTGACTGGGTTTTACATAATCGTGATAATGATGCTTTTGATGGCACTCCTTATGATGTCACGATTATTGGTGATTACAATATCGGTGGTGATGCCTGGTCTTCACGTACTCTGCTTGAAGAAATGGGTTTACGTGTTATTGCTCAGTGGTCTGGTGATGGCACACTGGCTGAAATGGAAAACACCCCTAAAGCTAAACTTAATTTATTGCACTGCTATCGCTCAATGAACTATATCTCACGTCACATGGAAGAAAAGTATGGTATTCCATGGAAAGAGTACAACTTCTTTGGTCCAACCAAGATTGCTGAGTCTTTACGTGAAATTGCTGCTTTCTTTGATGACACGATTAAAGAGAATGCTGAAAAGGTTATTGAGAAATACAAAGCAGAATATCAGGCTGTCATTGATAAATACAAGCCACGTCTTGAAGGTAAACGAGTCATGTTGTACGTCGGTGGCTTACGCCCTCGCCATATCATCGGTGCTTATGAAGATCTTGGCATGGAAGTAGTTGGTACTGGTTATGAATTTGCTCATAACGACGACTATGACCGTACCATTAAAGAAATGGGTAATGCGACATTAATCTATGATGATGTGACAGGATACGAATTCGAAGAATTCGTTAAGAAAGTCAAGCCTGATCTCATTGGTTCTGGTATTAAAGAAAAATACATCTTCCAAAAAATGGGCATCCCATTCCGTCAGATGCATTCCTGGGATTACTCAGGTCCTTACCACGGCTATGATGGCTTCGCTATCTTTGCCAAAGATATGGATACGACACTGAATAATCCATGTTGGAGCAAGGTTAAAGTGCCATGGTTAGCAGAAGATGAAGAAGATGTTTCAGTCGCAGCAAGTGCCTGAATAAGATTGACGCTATAACCATCAACCTTAATAACTGATTGGCTCCTCACACTCTATTTATGTGCGAGGAAGCCACAAAATTTTTATTCACCAGACTCGTAGTTCACAGATTAGTGGCGCGAGAGGAGAAATATCATGAGCCAAGTTGTTGAAGACATAAAACCCAGTTACCCCTTATTTCGAAAAGATGAATACAAAGAAACACTGAAAAACAAGCAGGAGATGTTTGAAGAGAAGCATCCCCAAGATAAAATTGAAGAAGTCTTTCAGTGGTCAACCACGGATGAATATAAAGAACTCAACTTTAACCGTCAGGCATTGACTGTCAACCCAGCAAAAGCCTGTCAGCCACTCGGGGCCGTTTTATGTGCTCTTGGCTTTGAAAAAACCTTGCCTTATGTTCATGGTTCACAGGGTTGTGTTGCTTATTTCAGAACCTATTTTAATCGTCACTTTAAAGAACCGGTTGCTTGTGTATCTGATTCAATGACAGAAGATGCTGCGGTATTTGGTGGTCAGCAAAATATGATTGCAGGCCTGGAAAATGCAAAGGCATTATATAAGCCTGAAATGATCGCAGTATCGACAACTTGTATGGCTGAAGTTATTGGTGACGATTTAAATGCCTTCATCGGTAATTCAAAAAAAGCAGGAGCTGTTGAGGAAGATTTTCCAACTCCTTATGCTCATACGCCAAGCTTTGTTGGTTCTCATACCACTGGTTGGGATAACATGTTTGAAGGTATCATACGCTATTTCACGCTGAATCACATGGAAGGCAAGGAAGTAGGCAGTAACAAAAAAATTAACATCGTACCTGGCTTTGAAACTTACCTTGGTAACTATCGTGTAATGAAACGTATGATGGATGAAATGGGCGTTGGTTACAGTCTGCTCAGTGATCCTACCGATGTGCTGGATACACCAGCTGATGGCAAATTCCGTATGTACGATGGCGGCACTAGTCTGGATGAAGTCAAAGATGCGCCCAATGCAATTGATACTTTATTATTACAACCCTGGCAGTCAATGAAGACTCGCAAATACGTCAAGAATACCTGGAAACAACCTGCAACTGATATCGCCATCCCTATGGGACTGGAAGCAACGGATGCATTTCTGATGAAGGTTTCAGAACTGACAGGTCAGCCTATACCAGAATCACTGACTCGTGAACGTGGCGTCCTGGTTGATATGATGACCGATAGCCATACCTGGTTGCACGGTAAGAAATTTGGTCTTTATGGCGATGCTGATTTTGTAATGGGCATGGCTCGTTTCTTATTAGAGGTGGGAGCAGAACCTACTCAAATACTTTGTAACCATGCCAATAAGCGCTGGAACAAAGCCATGAAAAAAATGCTTTCTGAATCACCTTATGGGCAGAATTGTGAAGTTCATAATAGTAAGGACTTGTGGCATTTCCGTTCACTGATGTTTACAGACAAGCCTGACTTTATGATTGGTAACTCTTATGGCAAGTTTATTCAGCGTGATACCTTGCATAAAGGTAAAGAATTTGAAGTGCCATTAATTCGAATTGGCTTTCCAATCTTTGACCGTCATCATATGCATCGTGATACAACATTAGGTTATGAGGGCGCAATGTACATGCTTAAGACTCTGACCAATGCGGTATTAGAACGTCTTGATGAAGAGACACGTGGAATGGGTACCACTGACTATAACTACGATTTAATTCGCTAGCTATTTGATGCATCGGTGATACTCACTCTTATATATTAGAGTCACCACCGATGCTTCTCTTAAATGTGAGTTAAAAGTGAGGTACTTATGCCAAATGTAATGATACGTATTAAAGATAATGGTGCCCTCCTGTTCTATATTGCTAAAAAAGATCAGGAAGATGAAATCGCAACAGTTGAAAAAGATACTGATAATGAGTGGGGAGGAGAAGTCGAGTTAACAGATGGTTCAAAATACTATATTGATCCCATCACACCCAAGCCTTCTTTTCCAACCACTTTGCGGTTCAAACGCGCATGATCATTGTTTTTATATAAAGATTAGAAAAATTTTAAGAACGTTTTTTCGAAAATGTAAGAACGGTATTAAAGGAGAATTATTATGGCTTTAGCTATTGTAAGAGATATTTGTACTGCATGTGGTGATTGCGAGCCAGTCTGCCCTACTAAATCTATTAAGCCCTTTAAAGGAGTTTATGCGATAGAGGAAGACGGTTGTACAGAATGTGAAGGTGATTTTGACGTTCCTCAGTGCCTGGATGTTTGCATGGAAGACGATTGCATCATACCTGCCTGATCCCTATTCAGGATATAGCATTGACTGGTTTATCTCAGCTTTTAAAATTCAGTTGAACATCCAGTCAATGACTTAAGGTACATTCCCAATCAATAGATATTCAGGAATCAATTATGAGTGCAAATCCACTATCCAATGAAACAGCCTTACGTATCGGATTAGCAGCACGTGAAATACCCGATACCGATGCGGCACGACTTTTACGAGTATTAAGTGATATCGTTGGTCTGCCACCACCACAAAAAAAACTCTCCAGTCTCACAATTAAGGACTTAAAATCTGCCTGTGATGGTGAATTTTCTGATGTTGATTCATCTGCTCTCAAATCGGCACTTACCTATCTAAAAGGTGAGTCTGGAATAAGCAGTGATCCTTTACCCGAAACTATCAGCTATGAAGATGGTGATATGCCTAACAGTATTCGTGTAGCCTGCGCTTCGAATAAAGGCGACAAACTGGATGGACATTTTGGCTCCTGTAAACGCTTTTTAATTTATCAGGTCTCTGAATCAGAAAATCGATTAATAGAAATTCGTGATATCGATAATAGCCAGGCGGTTGATGATAAGAATGCCTTTCGTGCATCGATAATTGATGACTGTCAGTTGTTGTTTGTTGCATCCATCGGTGGTCCCGCTGCTGCAAAGGTTGTCCGTTACGGTGTTCATCCTATTAAAAAACCTCAGGCTGGTTCGGCCATTGATGAAATCAAAGCATTACAGGCTGTCATTAGTAAAGATGCTCCCCCCTGGCTTGCCAAAGTGATGGGACAAACCCCTGAACAACGTATCCGTTTTGAGCAGGAAGAATTGGAACAGGAAGGTTAAGAGAAGGAGTGAAATGTGATCACGCAAGAAACGATTAATCAGATAGGCCAATCAGCCAGCCATGAAGCCATCATTTCAGAAGAGCTGGTGAACCAGTTTCGGCAACGTTTCCCTGACATTCATTTTACTTATTGTATGGATGATGACGTCGGCATGGCCAGACCCGTCTATGAAAACGATGCGTTCAATCTGTATCTGATTGATAGTCGTGAACACTGTCTGTGTTTTACACAGGAATTAGAGATAGCGACAGGCATTGTTGTCGCCGAGATTGATGAAGAATGATTGCTGAACTCATGTCTGACGAGAAGGATATAACCCCTAAGGCCGACTGCTCTACCTGTCCCCATAAGGAAGATCGATTAAAATACGGGCGTTGCCAACCAGGAGATACCTGTGTTCGTGCCATGAGCGGCCGACAGATCACCCGTTTTTTTAAAGAAAATCCCGATCTGGCAGAATATAGTGGACCCCGAAAACTGGACAATAGGTTAAGATATAAGAGCTAACCTAATGGGGAACCTAAAAATGAGTAGAAAGAGAAAATC
>JAHXHI010000262.1 GCA_025656775.1 gamma proteobacterium symbiont of Bathyaustriella thionipta | reverse complement strand
ATAGACATGTCGGTTTTAATAAATTACATAACTTTTCTGTCAAGCTTTTTTTTTCAATTTTTTTTAAATTTATGCTGAATAGTTACATGAAAAGAATAAAAAAAAGAGAACAATAAGAAAATATAACAGCGTTTCATGCAGTTGTTTCATTTTTTTACATCAAACCTTTATGGATAATTTTATTTATTCTCATTATTATCAATTAAAAACAACAATGCCAGCCATGAGCTATTTAATTTTCGCATGACCTGAAATAAATACGGGTATAAAGAATATCAGAAAAAGCTAAAGTTTAATTGTTATCGGACGCTGAAGGTATAAGCAAGAAAATTTCAAAAAGACAAAGAGGTTATATAATGGATGTTTCCGGTGTACAAACCGCTGCAATTGCATCGAGTGTTGGACAAAATGATCCGGTCGGTATTGCTGTATTGAAAAAGGCAATGGAAATTCAAGAGCAAACGGCAGTGCAACTGATTCAGTCCATACCTGAGCTACCTGACAATATTGGTCAGAATATCAACGCTAAAGTCTAATATTTAAACCATGCATTAAATTCAATTTGATGCATGGTTTAATTTACGGACAATCACTCATTAAGCCAGATCATCATCTGCAACACTATAAGTGGGATCTTCAATCACATTCACCTCGCACAAACCGCCCGCTTTTTTTAATAATTTTCGACATTCCGGACTCACATGTCTCAGATGCAAGCGTTTATCCGCACTAAGATAACGTTCAGCCAGAGTATCAATCGCTTCAATAGCCGAGTGATCTGAAACCCGGGAATATTTAAATTCAACAACGACATCATCAGGATCATTCTTTGGATCAAATAATTCCTGAAAGTTATGTACAGAACCAAAGAATAAAGGCCCGTGCAATTCATACACTTTTGAATCTTCATTATCACGGGTAATATTAACCGTAATATGTTTTGCATGATTCCAGGCAAATACCAGAGCAGCTATGATCACCCCGATAATAACAGCAATCGCCAGATTATCGGTAACCACCGTAATAGCGGATACTGAAATCAGGATAAAGGCATCTGATTTGGGTATTTTACCCAGTATTCGAAAACTGGACCATTCAAAAGTACCTATCACCACCATAAACATAACCCCCACCAGTGCAGCCAGTGGAATTTTGGAAATCAGTTCTGAAGCAAACATAATAAAACTTAATAAGAAAAGTGCTGCAGCAATACCCGAGACACGACCACGCCCACCAGAGTTAACATTAATCATTGACTGACCAATCATGGCACAACCTCCCATACTGCCAAAAAAACCACTGGTAATATTAGCGACACCCTGCCCAACACATTCCTTATTACCACGCCCACGGGTTTCAGTCATTTCATCAATAACGGTAAGAGTCAGTAGTGATTCGGTTAAACCAATAGCAGCAAATGCCAGTGAATAAGGTATGATAATAACGAATGTTTCCAGTAGGTCACTCATGGAGGACATGGGTATCATAGGAATATGAAATTCAGGAAAGCCACCCGCAATAGAGGCAATATCACCTACGGTACGAGCAGGCAGACCAAAAACAATCACCAGCGTTGAAACAACTAAAATACCTGCTAAAGGTGCTGGTATTGCTTTAGTGTACTTGGGTAAAAAATGAATAATCATCATGGTCAGAGCAATAAGCCCCATCATCGTCCATAAGAGACTACCTTGCATCCATACCACCGCATTACCATCTTGTGGATCAGGTATTTTAAACTGGCCGATTTGTGCCAGAAAAATCACAATAGCCAAACCATTAACAAAACCCAGCATGACAGGATGAGGAACCAGTCGAATAAATTTTCCGAGCCGTAATAGACCAAAGATAATTTGAATAATACCCATCAAAACAACCGCGGCAAACAGGTACTCAACACCATGAATCACCACTAAACCGGTCATAATGACAGCCAGAGCACCTGTTGCACCAGAAATCATCCCGGGGCGACCACCTATCGTTGCAGTAATCAAACCAACAATAAAGGCTGCATAAAGACCCACCAGAGGATCCACCTGAGCTACAAAAGCAAAGGCAATCGCTTCAGGAACAAGCGCCAGAGCAACGGTCAGACCAGACAAAATTTCAGTTTTAAAATTACAAGGCTGCCCTTTGGCACACAGATCAATCATAGAAAATCCAGAGAAAATAAATAGAGTGAAGATTAGTAAAGTATCAATGGCTTTAGTAAAGCAGCCTCAGAAAGTAAATTTTAAGATACTAAAAAGGTGGCATATTATATAGAAATTTGAACAAAAATTCCAGTATTAGAAAAGACTAATTATGGCTGACTTAACAAACCTGATTACGGCCATTTTCCTTTGCCTGATACATTCGTGAATCGGCAAGCTTAATTAGTGTCCATCCGTAAATAGCCTTTTTTTAGCATTCAACTAAAAAAAAGGCTATTTACGGATGGACACTAATTAATTTAAACTTATCAATATCAAAAATAATTAATGACATTGAGTGCTCGTAACGCAAAGCATTGTGGCGAATAGGTTCTGCCACTTCATAAAATGCTCTTCGATTAAAAAGTCCTGTCAGAGGATCAAGCCGAGCCATATTTTCAGCGAGCAGTTTTTCTTTTTGAAGAAAACGAAATTGTTCGGCCAGAGCAATTGATAACAAAATCACATCAATTGATAAGCCCACTTCAATCGCTCTATAAGAAAGTTCAGAATAAGGGATCACTCCAAACACTGTCATTGCAGTAATCGTCGAACCCAATAATGTCGCAATGGATGCAATAAGAAAATAACTCACTTCCTGAGGAATATACCGTAACGTAATAAGTGCCATAAATATGGTAAAAAATGAAAAAAACATCACTAAGGTAATAGCGATAATCACCGTGAGTGATTGTGCTTCCATTAAAAATAATATTAGCTGCAAAATAAGAAGGGCAATACCAGCAATTATCGTTATTTTAAAAATACGAGGGAAAAGCCGTTCTGTATGTAAAAATAAAAAGGCAAAAATAATACTACTAAAAGCATACAAGGTGATCAGAAATGGATTCATCCACTGTTGCCATAAAACACTATGAGGCCAGAAAAGATAGAACGCATGACCGGTATAGGATTGATTCGTCAGGATAAACATAGCCAGATAAATCACATAAAATAAATAACGTCTTAACCTGAGCTGGATAAAAAGGATAAAGTTATAAAGCAGCAAGGCGGTCACAATGCCATACAACAAACCATAAGAATAACTATTAAATACATCTCGTTTAGCTGAATCTTCCCTGCTACCAAAGAAAATAGGAAGAACCATAGGATCAGGCGTTTCAACGCGAATAAACAGTTGATTAATACCCGGAGCATAATCATGCTCAAAAACAAAAAAACGGTGCTCAATACTTCGTTCAGCAAAAGGGTAGGCATCACCAAGATGCACTTGTTTGATCACTTGTTCATTATGCACAATAGAAATATCGGCCTGATCGAGCCATGACTTTTCAATGATAAGACGACGAGATATATTTTTTTCAGCCCGATTTTCAATTTCAACGACTAACCATTTAGGCGCGACACCAATACCAAAGCTTAAAACCGGTTTATCCCAACGGACAAATTCTCCCTGCTGGTAAATCTGTTTTGCTTCTTTTAAGGAAAGTTTTTGATTGGTTTCAGTAAACACAGAAAGGTATTCACCGATCAGACCTGCAGGCTTGTTAATCAATAGTGGTGAGCTATCATCTGCTCTACTGATCGAGCATATTAACAGGCTCAAGCATAACAAAAGAAAGCTGATGAAATAAACCGTTTTAAAAGACTGATAAGAATGGATAAACATTAACCTTTATTAAGCATTTGATACCACAGTATGAGTTTGTACAAATCATAAACTTACTTTACACTGGATTCAGTGCTATGACCTAACTTAACTGCATCTGTGTTAACTTAACCCAGTAACTCACTCCGATGGTTAAGATTTCATCATTAAAATTATAGTAGGGATTATGTAGTGCTGCACTGCTGCCATTACCAATAGACACGTAACAGCCTTTAGATTCATTCAATAAAAAGGAAAAATCCTCAGATCCCATACTCGGAGGAGAGTTACGGATAATATTACCATTCCCGACAACATCCATTGCTGCCAATAATGCATTTTCTGTTTCTATTTCTGTATTGATAGTCGAAGGATAGCGTTTTTGATAATTAACTTCTGCTGTCGCACCATAAGCATTACAAATGGCGTCAACAATCTGTGTTAACTGACTAATAATTTTTTCTTGAACGATATGACTGAACGTTCTGACCGTACCTGATAAAGCGGCACTTTCCGGGATGACATTATAACTGTCACCTGCATGGATTCGTGTCACAGAAATAACCACTGCATCCTGAGGATTCTGTTGACGGCTACTGATATTTTGTATGGCAGTGACAATTTGAGCGGCAATAATAATGGGATCCACCGTATTATGCGGTGCAGCAGCATGTCCACCCTTACCATTGATGGTAATATCAAAAACATCATAAGCTGCCATAACAGGGCCCTTACGAATAGCAAATTGTCCGACTTCAAGTCCCGGCCAATTATGCATGCCATAAATTGCATCGACAGGATGTTTTTTGAAAAATCCTTCTTCAACCAGCTTTCGCCCTCCCCCCTCATTTTCTTCTGCAGGTTGAAAGATAAAATAAACCGTGCCATTAAAATCCTGATGCTGAGATAGATAGTGGGCAGCACCCAGCAACATAGTGGTATGCCCGTCATGGCCGCAGGCATGCATCATCCCTTCATGTGTTGAACAATAATCAACATCTGTTTTCTCAACAATCGGCAAGGCATCTAAGTCAGCGCGTAAGGCAATACATTTACGGCTATTACCCGCACTCAATGACGCAATAATACCCGTTCCAGCCATTCGCGGATGAATGGTTACCCCAAATGATGTAAGCTTTTGTTCAACGTATTGAGCTGTTTTTTCTTCATTGAAGGCAATTTCTGGTATTGCATGCAGTTCATGTCGCCATTGTTGCAATTTATTTCTATTGGTAACCACTTCATCAAACAAGGACATCAATCATTTTCCTGCATTAATTATTTTGCATCTGAGACACACGGGATAAACCCCAGAGACCAATAGTGATCCCCAATAAAAATAAAACCCACAATATCATGACATCACTACTGGCCACTATTATTAACTTGTCAAGAAAAATGGATATTGCGGCAATAATGCCTAAAAGGATCTGAAATCCTGAGGCGAACTGGATAATACGTCTTTGAGTCTCAAGCGTTGAAATTTTACCCATTAAGCCAATACAGCCAAGAAAGCCGATAATATAGATCAGCCAAAATGGGACACTGGAACCTTTTATTACCAGACCAAAACTAATCAATAGTAGTGAAACACCACTGGCCATTGATAAAAGTAAAAGAAATAGTGCAAAAAAATAAAACATCATTAGTGAGTCCTGTTAAGTTCCATAGCCGAATTTTTACTTTGCTTTAATTTTAAATTGATTAAGATTTTAACCTTATCCATACTGTTATCATCTAAATCGGCCAAATCAATCTGAACAGGCTTACTCTGTGGTGCAGTATGATTCATGAAAATGACTATTTTATGTTCATCCTGATAATCAACTCGTTCGATTTCAGTCCATTTAATTTGCTGATTAAACTGCTTAACATTAAATAGAATAATCTTATCTTTATTCATTACAATCTTATATACATAAAGATTAATACCACCTATTAGAAAAATAAAACTAACCGTAAATAAAACACTCGGCATAAAACTGTGTTTACGTAACTGATGTAAATGCGTACGCCAGCTTTTACTGATAAAAAACAGTAGCAAGCCCATAAAAAGTAACATCAGCATCCAGGCAGGAGAATACGTGATAACAAATTGATCAGCTTGAATTAAAAGTTCCATGCTTTTTAGAAGTTTCTCTGGCCTATAAAAACTAGTTTTTTTGGGTCAGTAGATCTTAGCATAAAAAGTATAAATGAAGAAAATTGCCTGTTTTCCCTCTGTTTATTCTATAAACTATGATTTAAACTTCACATCAATTTATTATTTATCAGGAACAAAGACGTGCTTGATTTTATATTCTTCCATGAAACACCCATGAAAAAATTTCAGACATTCCTTGATTCTGAAAAAATACCATATGAAAATGATACTGAATTTCAAGCTTCTATTGAAGAAACCGGACTTACTGTGAGTATTAGCGATGAGTATGAGCTGGATATTATCGATAAAGTCGAAAACTATTATGATGATATGATGATATGATGATATGATGGAACTGAATGAAGCACTTATTTCTGCCGAAGAAGGCGGGGAGGAGATAAAAAATGCCGGTATTACAGTCAATTTATCAGATGGTAGCACTGTGCTCGCAGATGTTGATCCGAACTTAATTTATAAACTCTCTGAAGCACTTAACCCACAAGAAATTTTACAGCTTGTTAATGCAATTGCTGATGCCGTGGAAAATCCGGATAAACGTCCTCTATGTAAACGCTAGTGTATCAGAATCAAACATTGGAACTGACTTTTATTGACTTAAATAAGGACTTTTGTTTATCAATTAAAATCTTTGAAGACAAGGTAAAAGCAGTCTGCATAATAAATAAATTAATCAGTTCCAGATCATTATCATTAAATACCCGAATATTATCATCATTATCCTGGGCGTTAATGAGTTGAATTACGCCTATAATTTTTTTCTCAAAATCATAAATGGGGACAGTTAAAACAGAATGCGTTTGATATCCCGTTTTTTCGTCAAATGCACGAGTGCCTGAAAAGTTATATTGATTTTCATCATAGATATCATCAATAAAAATACTTTTTTCCATTAAAACACTATTAACCACAACCATTGAAGCATTGGCAACATTATCTTTATAAAGCGGAATGTCAGGGAAATCTGTTTCTGGTGATTTTTTATTTATATTTAACGAACGATTTAGTACGACTTCAAATTTAAGAAATTTTTCCTCAAAGATAGAGTATAGCGTGCCGGCATCGGCATTGGTCAAATCCATTGCGCCATCAACAACAATTTCTAACTGGTTCTGTAAATTCGTTTCTCGAGATAATTTTTTAGAAATCTGATTAAAAATACTTGCACTATTAGACATTCTGACGTCCATACTTGATAAATTAATTTACAGCCATATTACTAGTACCTAAACACATTAATTTTGACCGATTAACTTTTCATATGCCCGATTCAACTTACTTCGGGCACCATCCACATTAAACATCC
>JAHXHI010000142.1 GCA_025656775.1 gamma proteobacterium symbiont of Bathyaustriella thionipta | reverse complement strand
CCATAATGGTTTATTGATCTGATCCTTGTTTATGTAAAAAGTTCCCTTATTATATCAATTTTTCTCATTTATAATGATCTTGCCCTGGTTAAAATCCTTAACAAAGTCAATCAAATATAAAGTGAGCTAGCAATGAGAAATCACATTGGGTAAAATGCCTTGTTCTATCACACGATGACATCCACAAAAAATTTATCCATTTTAGATGATTAAAGTAACCGAATGCGCTTAAGCAAAATCAAACTCGCAGGTTTTAAGTCCTTTGTTGATCCCACTGTATTATCCTTTCCAAGTGATCTGGTGAGTATTCTGGGGCCTAATGGCTGTGGTAAATCAAATACCATTGATGCCGTTCGTTGGGTGATGGGTGAAAGTTCCGCCAAGAATCTACGTGGTGAATCCATGACAGATGTCATTTTTAATGGTTCATCTGGCAGAAAACCCGTAGGGCAATGTACTGTTGAGTTATTGTTTGATAATTCTGATGGTACTTTAACTGGCGAGTATGCAAAATATAATGAAATTTCTGTTAAAAGAACCGTTAACCGTGATGCTCAGTCACAATACTTTTTAAACAGTGTTCGCTGCCGTCGACGTGATGTAACTGATTTGTTTTTAGGTACCGGTCTGGGGCCAAGAAGTTATTCTATTATTGAACAGGGGATGATTTCTCGCCTGATTGAATCTAAACCTGAAGAGCTGCGTGTCTATATTGAAGAAGCCGCCGGTATTTCAAAATATAAAGAACGTAGAAGAGAAACAGAAAATAGAATCCGTCATACCCGTGAAAATATTGAGCGATTGGATGATATACGTCTTGAACTGGATAAACAAATAGCTCACCTTCAACGTCAGGCACGTACTGCAGAGCGTTATACTGAACTAAAAAAAGATGAACGTTTAAAAAAAGCACAATTGCAGGCATTACGCTGGGATGCGATTGATAGTAATGCCAGGCAGCAGGACATTCAAATACGAGAAAAAGAAATTGCATTAGAGCAACATATTTCTGAACTTCGAACCATTGAAGCAGGCATTGAAGAATCTCGTGAAATGCATATAGATGCTAATGATGCATTTAATACTGTTCAAGGTGATTTTTATCGTGTGGGTGCAGAAATTGCTCGTGTTGAACAGGCAATCACCCACGCTAAAGAAAAAAATCAGCAATATAAAAATGATCTGGAACAGGCAGAACGATCGTTTGAAAATATGAATAGTCATCTTTTGGACGACAATGAAAAACTTGAATCCCTCAATGCCCAATTAATAGAAATTGAACCTGAATTTGAACAAGCTAATGAATTAGAAGAACAATCATCACAAATACTGGCTGATTATGAGCATTCAATGCAAGATTGGCAGATACGCTGGGATGAATTTAATCAACAGTCTCAGGAGCCATCTCAAACAGCTCAAATTGAAAGAAGTAAAATAAGTCAATTTGAACAAAATATATCAAATTATCAGCAACGAATTGAAAAATTGCAAGATGAAGCTAAAAATCTCTCGACCAATCATTTAGATGATTCTCTCACCAGTCTTGAGAATGAGCTTATTGAATCAGAAGAAATCACCAATCACTTACAACAACAGCTGGATCAGGAACGTGAGAATATTCAAAATATTCGTGATGAAAACCATCAATCAAACAACGAGTTAGATAAACAACGCAGTAAGCTACAGTCATTACAGGGGCGAAAAGCCTCTCTTGAAGCATTACAACAAGCTGCTCTGGGTAAAAATGATAAATCCTTGAAGCAATGGATGGAACATCAGCATATTGCTGACATGCAGCGCATAGCAGAGAAAATCAGTGTTAATGAAAATTGGGAACAAGCTGTCGAATGTGTTTTAGGTGATTATCTTGAAGCGACCTGTGTTGAAACTATTGAGCCACTCTTCCAATCATTGGAAGCACTTGAAAAATCAAATCTGACACTGATTGAAAACTATTCCGATGTTGTTTCCACTGATTTATCAACCGCGCGCTTAAATAGCACAAAAAATTTAGATTTACCCTTATTAGAAGACTATGTCGATGGTTCTAGCCAGCTTATTCAGCCTTTTTTGCAGGGTGTTTATGTGTCGGATGATTTATCAATAGCCATGATGCACAGAAAATATCTTAATGTTACTCAGTCCATTATTACACGTGATGGTATCTGGATTGGTCCTAATTGGGTTCGAGTCATAAAAGATACTGATGAAAAAGGCGGTGTACTTGCCAGAGAACAAGAGCTCAAAGAACTGAATGAGCAATTTGAACAGCTGCAGCACCAGGTTGAAGTTCTGAGCAAAAAAATAGAGAAGGGACGTGTACAACAACTTGAGATTGAACACAATCGTGAAAATTTACAAACAGAATTTAATCAGCACAACCGAAAACTGTCTGAGCTTCGTTCACAGTTAAGTGCTAAAAAATCACGACTTGAACAGATAAATAGTCGTCAAACTCGTATTGAAGTTGAAATTGAAGAAATTAAACTTCAATCTGAAGAAGAATTAGTTCTCATTGAAGAGTCCACAGAACGCTTACATATTGCTTTAGAAATGATTGATGACTTCTCTCAGCAACGTGAATTATTAACTCAGGCGCGTGAAACACATCGGACTCAGCTTGAAGAAATGCGCATTAAAGCTCGTGAGAACAGAGAGCTAAGCCATGCATTAGAAATTCAACTTCGAGGCGTAAAAACAGAGATCAGTTCAACCGAGCAGGGATTATTCCGTTTACAAGGGCAGTTGGAACAATTATCAACCAGGCGTCAGCAGCTTCTGGAAATGATGCATGAAGATGATGATCCGGTTCAACAATTTATTGAAGAACTTGAAACTCATCTGGAATCACGTATTGTTGTTGAACAACAACTTTCTCAGGCACGCCAGAAAGTAGAAGAACTTGAGCACGCATTGAGAGAGTTTGATAATAATCGGGCAAAAACTGAAAATATATTACAAATATTGCGCACTGAACTTGAGGCAGTACGTATAGCTTCTCAGGAGCTGATTGTTCGCCGTCAAACACTCAATGAACAAATTGATGAATCAGGCTTTTCATTAGAAGAACTTTTTCTTGGTATGCCTCAGGAAGCGAGTGAGTCTGTCTGGAAAACTGAAGTCAATGATTTAGCACAGCGTATACAACGTCTGGGTTCAATTAATCTGGCGGCTATTGATGAATTTAAAGAACAGTCTGAACGTAAGACCTATCTGGATGCACAAAATGAAGATCTGCTGAGTGCTTTAGACACACTTGAGGGTGCTATTGCTAAAATTGATCGTGAAACAAGAACACGCTTTAAAGAAACGTTTGATAAAATTAATACGGGTGTACAACGGTTATTTCCAAAACTATTTGGTGGTGGGCATGCCTATCTTGATTTAACGGGTGATGATTTACTTAATACAGGGGTGACTATCATGGCACGCCCTCCAGGTAAACGAAACAGTACTATCCATCTTTTATCGGGTGGTGAAAAAGCAATGACGGCAGTGTCGCTCGTTTTTGCTATATTTGAACTTAATCCGGCACCTTTTTGCATGTTAGATGAAGTGGATGCGCCACTTGATGAAGCAAATGTTGGCCGTTTTTGTGCTATGGTTAAAGAAATGTCTGATCAAGTTCAATTTATTTATATTACTCACAATAAAACAACAATGGAAATGTCAGAGCACCTCTGTGGTGTTACAATGAAAGAACCAGGCGTCTCACGGATTGTTGACGTGGATATTCATGAAGCTGTAGAAATGGTAGAAAGTTAAAATTATGGATGAACTTACATTTATACTTATATTGGCAGGTATTGGTGTTGTACTACTGGTGGCAATGTTTACCTACTATAAACATCATAAAAAAATAAAAGATGAAATTGAAAATTTTAATCATCATAGCAATACAATTGATGACGTATTGCTCAATGGCCATGAGACGACACCCGATACTGTAAATACTACGGATAAACTGACTGATAGTGAACTGCCGGGTTCATTTGCTGCTTCAAGGCAGGACAATTTTGATATTGATCAGGTTAATATTTCTCATGAAGAAAACTCATTTGTGTCTACTCCCGATGATATTAATGTCAATGATCTAAAAATAGATAAGCGTGAATTGGTTGATGGTGTTTATATTAATAGCAAGCGTGTTATTAATACTTCGAACCCGGTATCAGAAAGCAAAGTAAGTACTCCATTTACAAAAAACACTGAAACCTTCGATATTTTTGACAAACAAGATGATAGACATCACGATAGTGAACAGTTAAATTCAACAGACGCTAAAGTGAATGTATCCAAAACTGGAAGTCACTCAATAGCTGATAAACCTCAAAACATAAAAGTGATTTATGATCCGGTACCTGATGGAGTTGATGAGTTAATCATTTCCCATACTGTGCTGACTAAAGGTGATTTTTTTTCAGGGGAACAGCTATTTAACGTGCTTACTAAAGCCGGTTTATCTTATGGTGAAATGAATATTTTCCATTATCCAGGTAATGACAAGACCGATACGTTTGCACTATTCAGTATTGCCAATGTCATTGAGCCAGGCACATTTGATGTTCAGAATAAAGAGATGAAAACTCCCGGCATCTCCATTTTTATGCGCTTACCTACACGTATTGGCAGTTATGTAGCATACGAGAAGTTAATTGATGTTGCTAAAGTGATAGCCACAGAATTAGGTGGTGAGTTGTGTGATGAAACACGCAGTCAGTTAACTCAACAGACAATTTCTTATAAAAAAGAGCTCATTAAAAAACTTAATTTTGAAATGGCAAAAGCACAAAAGCTGGCCGACATGAGACACTAATGCCATCTGCTATCAATCTTCACCACCAAGTCCGAAAATTACATGAAACACTGAATTATCATAGTCATCGATATTATGTGCTTGATGATCCTGAAATCCCTGATATTGAATATGATAAACTTTTTCGTCAACTTGAAGCGATAGAAAAACAACATCCTGAATTAATCACACTTGATTCACCGACACAACGTGTTGGAGGTAAAGTACTAGATAGTTTTAAACAAGTCACTCATCAGGTGCCGATGCTGTCACTTTCAAATGCCTTTAGTTCTGATGAAATTGAAGAGTTTTCCAGTCGCATAGATGATTTATTAGATCATAGTGATTTCTCTATCGTTGCAGAACCTAAACTTGATGGTCTTGCCATTAGCCTGCGTTATGAAAATGGGCTGCTGGTTCAGGCTGCAACCCGAGGTGATGGTCAGACAGGTGAAGATGTTACTCAGAATGTTAGAACTATTCATACGATACCTTTACATTTATCAGGTCAAAATTATCCTCATATTTTAGAAGTCCGTGGCGAGATCTTTATGCCCAAAAAAGGCTTTGCTGAACTTAATACGACTCAAATTAATAATGATGAAAAGCCCTTTGCAAACCCCAGGAATGCAGCTGCTGGCAGTTTACGTCAATTAGACTCTAAAATAGCGGCTTTACGTCCTCTTGATATGTTTTGCTATGGTCTCGGATTGGTTGAGCAGGTTCACCCAGATAACCCATTAAAATCCACTCATAGTGAGATTCTTGAACAACTACAAAGTTGGGGATTAGCTGTGAGTCCGGAAGTTAAAACATTCAATACATGGCAAGAATGCATCAAATATTATGAAGCAATTCTCTCACGCCGTTCAGAATTACCCTATGAGATTGACGGCGTTGTCTATAAAGTTGATAACCTGGAGCAGCAAGAAAAAGCCGGTTTTATTTCTCGCGCACCCAGATGGGCAATTGCCCATAAATTTCCTGCAGAAGAAGCCATGACTCGGTTGTTAAATATTGATGTACAAGTAGGACGTACCGGCGCTTTAACCCCGGTTGCCCGCTTGAATCCGGTCTTTGTGGGTGGAGTGACTGTCACCAATGCTACTTTACATAACCAGGATGAAATTGACAGAAAAAACGTTCGGATTGGTGATATGGTCATTGTTCGTCGTGCCGGTGATGTGATACCTGAAGTGGTTAAACCTGTTTTATCCAAACGCCCTGAGGACGCACAGCCTTATATCATGCCTGAACGTTGTCCTATCTGTGATTCACTGGCTGAACGCGTCAATGATGAGGCAAAATCACGTTGCACCGGCGGTTTATATTGTCCGGCTCAGCGTAAAGAGGCAATTAAACACTTTGCCTCTCGCAAAGCGCTGGATATTGATGGACTTGGTGATAAATTAGTTGAGCAGTTAGTTGATGCAGAACTCATTCATGATATCTCGGATTTATTTCATCTTAATGCTGTCCAACTGGTAACGCTGGATCGCATGGGTGACAAATCAGCTGAAAACCTTATTAATGCGATAGAAGCCAGTAAGAAAACGACATTAGCCCGCTTTATTTATTCATTGGGTATCCGTGAAGTGGGTGAAGCCACTGCATTGTCATTGGCAAATTTTTATAAAACATTTGAAGTTGTTAAAACGACAGGTTCAGAGGCGTTACAGGATGTACCTGACGTCGGTCCTGTTGTCGCCCATAATATTGAAACATTTTTTTCTCAGCCGCATAATGAAGAAGTGATTACTAAATTATTAGAGTCCGGTATTAACTGGCCAGATATAATACAAAAAGACAGTAATGAACTTCCGCTTGCGGGTAAAACAGTTGTTCTAACAGGTTCTCTATCATTAATGAACCGAAATGATGCAAAAGCTCATTTAATTGAACTGGGTGCTAAAGTAAGCAGTAGTGTGTCAAAGAAAACCAATTTACTGATAGCGGGTGAAAAAGCCGGTTCTAAACTAAAAAAAGCGGAAGCATTAAAAATCGAAATTCTGAACGAAGCAGGAATGATGTCTCTTTTTGAGTCTCATAATATTTGAGTCAATCAGCGGTGAACACCTTTATTAATAGACTATATCGAATCAACTTGTCTGGTTTTATATTGACTATTATTTTTTCCCTATTTATATTCATACCTTATGGCGCTATTTTAGCATCAGAAATAAACCTGACTCGTTCGAAACTGGTACAATTAGCGCTGCATCTTGAAGTGGCTGATAATGAAAAACAGTATGACTTTTCCAGACTGGCACTGCTTGAAATGTATAATACCTATCAATACGAGTTAGAACGTTCTTTTACTCATTTACCTGAAACCATAAAAAATAGAAGCAAGTTACGCTATTGGCGTTATGCAACTCAATCTTATCTCGAAACTATCCCCCTATGTCAACATACCTGTCGCCTGAAAAATTTAGTATTAGGAGACAAAAATGGTAAGATATACCCAGGAATTTAAGTTACAA
>JAHXHI010000381.1 GCA_025656775.1 gamma proteobacterium symbiont of Bathyaustriella thionipta | reverse complement strand
TTGTAACTTAAATTCCTGGGTATATCTTACCATTTTTGTCTCCTAATACTAAATTTTTCAGGCGACAGGTATGTTGACATAGGGGGATAGTGATAATGGACGTCTCAGTACCCAAGTAAACAATCTTCAGAAAGAAAATTTATTAATTAGTCAAAAGCTTACTCAGTTAGAAAATCAATTAGCGATAAAACAAGAAAATGAAATCAAAATGACGTCGAAGGTTGAACAATTAAATGATAGCAACAAGTCTCAAAATACGACTATTATCCAACTAGAAAAGCAGTTCAAGCAGTTAACCGGCAAGAACAATAAATTAGAGAAATCACTATTGGAAGCCAATACGGAGGTAAAAACGACCAATAAAATTTTTGAAAATTTACAAAACCAACTGAGAGTGTAAGTGAAACGTTACCTAAAAAACAAACTCAATTGTATATATATCAATATATTAAACCACTTGAACCGGGAATTTTACGCGAATCCCGGCCAGACCTCATTAAGGGAGTTAGTGATATTGAACATATTGGCAACTTTCTCAAACAGGCTGATATCTCGGTTAATCGTATCATCCACAGTGGTAAATTACGCGCAAAACAAACGGCGGAAGGTCTTGCCTGCCAGCTTGAAAGTAATATCGAACTGGAAACTATAGAGCTTATCAATCCCAATGATTCACCGGAAATATTTGCGCGGCAAATTGGTAATTGGCAAGAAGATATGCTTGTTGTCGGGCACCTTCCTTTATTAGCCAGATTGGTTGCATTTTTAATTAATGGTGATGAAGAAGCTTCAATTGTTTCCTTTCAGCCGGGTAGCGTGGTCTGTCTTGAACGAAGTCTGGAGCAGCAATGGGTGATTAACTGGATGATACGACCTGGATTACTCAGTTCATGAAGTATCTGTGTTTTTTTTGCTACTCTAAATCTGCTTAAAATGCTGTATTCACTAGGTGCCGATCTTCTGCTTGTTGTCCATTTGCTGTTCATCTGCTTTGTGATATTTGGCGGATTCATGCTGTTAAAGTGGCGCTGGTTGATCTTCGTCCATTTTCCATCTGTAGTTTGGGGGGTATTGTTAGAATTTAATCGATGGATCTGTCCTCTGACACCGCTTGAACAGATGTTGCGGAAAATGGGCGAACAAGAAAGTTACACCGGTGGTTTTATCCAGCACTACCTGTTACCGGTTATTTATCCCTCTACATTAAATGAGAACATTCAAATTGTATTGGGTGTGCTGCTTATTCTAATCAATGTCGTTATTTACCTATGGGTTATTCTGAAACACCATTGGAAAATAAAGTGAACAACTTATTAGGGACTCAACTTACAGTAACTAAAGTTAGTTTCACATTCCCCAAAAGAGGAAAAATATTGAAAAGAATACAGAACCTCAATCAGGTGCGTGTTATTTATTTGTGCTTAATAATGGTTTCTTTTTTGGTAATAACAATAGAGTCCGATGGTATATCTTTATTAACAAACGACATTGCACCCAAGGTTACATTGTCTCCAATCGTAATACCTGAACCGATGATACAACTATTTGCACCCATTTCCACATTGTCACCAATCACTATCGGTTCGTTGCTTTTATCATCAAGTCCTATGGTACAATTTTGACGGATTGTAAAATTTTTACCAATTTTTACATTTTTGGCAATAACAATTCCGACATTATGACCAATAACAAATCCTTCATCAATTTCTGCTCCTAACATAACTTCCATATTATGTTTACTCACCATTCGATTCCCAAGGGTATTGGATAATGATTTAAGAGTCCCTTTTTTAGTATGCAGGTAATTGGCAATACGCCACCAAAAAATAAAATTACAGCGTTTACTTCTTCTTGCTCTTCTTAGAACTTTCCACCAGGAAAACTTACGATCTTTACTGCCGATAATTTCTGCGTGGAAATAATCTTTTAAACAACTCACTTCAATATCCTTTATTTCTATCGATGTTATTTTTATCTTTTGTGTCATTTTATCAGAGTGAATGGAAATACCTAGTGGTTGTTTTAAGGACATGTCATTTGTATGAGTATTATCAGATGGGATAAATGCCTAAATTTGTTCAGGGTTCTCAGTCCTTCCTTGTCAGATGTAAAAATATAGCTCTGACACGACAACCCAAAGAGTTAATCTGTCCTGTTTTATTTGATTTTAATTTTCTGGTGGGGGCATTACATGACAGTAAAGGTGTCAGGATTATTTACACTCTAAATAACCATTAGATTGCAAGCAATATTATATATATGTTTTATAAGGGAAAAACAATTATGGCACAATAAATGCTATTGAGTTTCATGGAAATTAATTCTTGAAGATAGGTTAACTAATTCAATAACACAAGGAGTGTTTAATGTTTTTCAGAAAAAAATACCAGTCTCTATTGCTTGGCACCATTTTAGCAACTTCCTCTCCCGCTTTTTCATCAATTTTTAGTGCTGGCGATGTATTTTTAAACTCTCAGGACATATTGTTTGCAGGCTATTCTAGTAACGGCACTTTTGAAATCAATGCTGATGAAATATTTTTAAACTCGCTTACTGCCATGAGTGTAACTGGCTTGAACATCGGTCAGTCTGGCGATTCTGGTACTGTCAGAGTGATAGGAAATGGCACTTCAGGTTCGGCACGCATTGATATTACAAAAGGTTGGGGCT
The DNA here is from genome assembly GCA_025656775.1 of gamma proteobacterium symbiont of Bathyaustriella thionipta. Lineage (GTDB taxonomy): Bacteria > Pseudomonadota > Gammaproteobacteria > GRL18 > GRL18 > GRL18. The sequence goes on along the minus strand of JAHXHI010000381.1, from coordinate 4,654 downwards.
TACGAAACTCTATGGGGGGTCACGGCCTTCTTGAGATTCAAAATGGCGGTGTTATCGAGAGTCACACACAAGACATTCGTCTGGGTAACCAGGGGCTGGAAGCTACTCCAGGCACTGCCATAACCAATATTGACGGCACCGGTTCTATCCTGCGGACAATACAAGGCTCTTATGGCCCTGAGTCGTGGCAGAAAAGCGGTGGACATATATTCGTTGGCGTTAATGGCCAGTCGAATAGTGTTGTTAACATTACTAATCGCGGCCTGATGGAGGCGGTGGCTCCGGAAGAGATTTATGAGGAGTCTTTCGATGATGCCCGGGGGGTGATTCTGATCGGAACGCTTGCCGACGGTGGATCACAAAGTATTGTCAATGTGGATGGTTCAGATTCCACAATGCGAGCCTATACTTCCCTCGCTGTTAATGCCCAATCAGGTTCAAATTCAGAGCTGAATGTAACCAATGGCGCACTGGTTGAAGCTTATGGCGCAACGGATGTTAATGGAGATGCTCCGGTCGACATCAGCTCATTGGAAGGTACTGCTACAGCTAGAGTCAGTGGAGCGGGTTCGAAAATCATATCAAATGATATCCAGGTGGGTGGCACGGAGTTTGTGTACGGCTATACGGCATCCGGCAAGCCTGTTGGCACCATAGATGTGCTAGGACTTATTGATAGCAGCGGGGAGTTAGTCAGTGGGCGGCAAGTGACCGACCAGGAAGGCAACCCTCTCTATGATCTGAATAATAATCCGGTATTAACCACCTACTATGCCCCTTGGGACACGGTGGTGCCATCAACCTATTTACCGGGCAATGAACTCTATGCCAAAGAAACGGGCTCGCTGCTGGTAGAGAACAGCGCATCAGTAGATGCCCCAGTGATTAATGTGTCTAAAAACCATCCAGCTGCACAAGCTTATAACGGACAGGAAGCCGTTTTAACCGTACGCAACGGAGGCACTATTACGGGGGATGTCAATGTATATAAAGACGGCGTTCTGAATGGTGATGGTGGTACGATTCAGGGTAATGTTACCGTTAATGGCGGTACCGTTGCGCCTGGCAATTCACCTGGCACCTTGACCATTGATGGAAATGCAGATTTTTTAGATGGTTTATTGGAGCTGGAGATTACTTCAACTGCAATGGATTTGTTAAACATTACTGGCGACCTTACTCTGGGTGAAGATTTGATGATTTCACTCATATTTGATTTTGACCCAATTGACTTCATTTTAGACTTAGATGACTTCTTTAACGTGGGAGGAAGCCTTGTACTTCAAAACTTTAACTTAGAAAATAATTTAAACTTTGTTGGGTTAACAAATAGCACAAATTTGACTGTAAATTTTGGTTCAGATCAAAAAATATTTGGAAATCAAACCCTACCTCCATCATCAGTACCTGAACCAGCAAGTATTTTATTACTTGGTTTTGGTTTACTAGGTATAAGATTATTTAAACGCTATTCCGTGTAGTAGTAATAGAATACTCTCAAGGTAAGTATTTCTCATTTTTTCGGGGAAATATTTACCCTGTTTTAGTCATAGAAATAATCTAATTTATCCAGAACATTAAATAAGCTCAAGTGATGGTTTCGTGCCTGGCCAATAGTCATGTTTATGTGAGTTTTTGGATCTGCAAATCCCAATAGGGTGTTCCTTCAAAACGTTTTACCAGAAAATCAACAAATGTTCTGACACGCTGAGAAAGATGCCGTGTTTGTGGGTAAATGGCATAAGCATCAATCTGTAATGGCTTATACTCTTTGAGTACTGGAATCAGCTCTCCACGTTCAATTTCTTTATAGACAATAAATGAAGGCACAAGAATAATACCCTGATCAGCAACAGCGGCATCCCTGATAAATTCACCCGTAGTTGCTTTTAAGTAGGGGCGGATTTTAGTTTTAAATTCTTTACCTTCGGCATCAGTTAAATGCCAGTATTCATAATCATGCAGCAAGCTATAGACAAGACATTGATGTGTTAATAATTCATCCGGTGTTTTCGGCGTACCCATTTTCTTGAGATAAGATGGGCTTGCACACATAATGGATTGAATGGGAGCAAGACGGCGTGCAATTAAACTTGAGTCGGGCAACCTGGCAATACGGATTGCCAGGTCAAATCCTTCCTGCATTAAATCCACTTCCCGGTCGTTAAAATCCAAATCAAATTCGATCTGTGGATGTGCTTGTAGAAATTCATTTATGGCAGGTCCCATATGCATGAGTCCAAATGTTGATGGTAAGGCTATTTTCAAACCACCTTTTAATGTGCCATGAACTTGTGCTGATGCCAGTTCAGCTTCCAGAGTATCTTCCAGTATCCGTACACACTGATGGTAAAAAGCACGACCGGTATCGGTCAGGTTCATGCGTCGGGTCGTTCGGTGGAAAAGCTCTACACCCAGATGTTCTTCCAATTCTTTCAGACGCCGACTCACCGCTGATTTTGCTACTCCTAGCCGATCGGCTGCACCACTGATACTACCCACTTCCACCACACGAATGAAGTTTTCCATATTTTCAAAACGATTCAATTTCCTCTCCAATTGTTGCGATATTATGAACAGTATTTTTCAATTATCTATGTTTATTCTTGTTGAGGCAACCAATATACTGTTTTTAACACTAGGAAAGGATGATTATGTTTATGAAGATCAGCGATTTCATTAAATCACGTATAGAAAATACACCGTAACCGGCAGGAGAACATTATGAAAACCCCATCCAGAATCATCCCCGTAATGGATGTTACCGAAGGTGCAGGCGTTACTGTACATCGTACTATCGGTACACCGGCTTTACGTCACTATGATCCTTTTATGTTGCTGGATCATATCAGTAGTGAAAATCCGGATGAGTATATTGCTGGATTTCCATCCCATCCGCATCGTGGTTTCAATACCTTTACCTATATGATCGACGGTGATATGGAGCATAAGGACAGTATGGGAAATACAGGCAACCTTGGCCCCGGTGGTGCACAATGGATGAAAGCTGCCAGCGGTATTATCCACTCTGAAATGCCAAAACAGGAAAATGGCTTGATGGAGGGACTTCAGTTATGGATCAATCTGCCTGCCGACAACAAGATGGATGCACCTGAGTATCAGGAATATAAATCAGCATCCTTTCCTGTTGTAGAAACATCTGACTATCGCGTAAAAGTCATCATTGGTCATTTTCGGGGAGCTATCAGTCCTATTGAGGATAAAGTTACTAATGTGTCCTATATTGATGTCATGGTTGAACCTGAGAAACAGTTCAATCATGCATTATCTTCAAGCAATAATAGTTTCCTGTACTTATTTCAAGGCAGTGGTCAGGTTAATGATCAAAGTGTTTCCAGGAATACACTTATCACGCTGGGTACCAGTCAAACATCCACAGTGTTTGTTGCGGGTGAGCAGGGTGCGCGATTCGTACTTATTAGCGGCAAGCCAATAAACGAGAGCATTGTTCAATACGGACCATTTGTGATGAATACACGTGATGAGATAGATGAGGCTATGCGTGATTTTCAATCCAATCATTTTGTACGTGAGCGTGCATGGGTTAATCGCAGCTAGTCATTATAATCAACATTTAGTCATAGAGGGTCAAAATCATGAATGTTAAATTAAACATCGTAAAAGGTGAATTCATACGAACTCAATCAAGCTTCAGGAACTGGATTACTAAAGATGGCAGAGCGGGTCCAGGTGGTAATGGTGGTTTCACCGCTGAGCCGGATCGATATCACCTGTATGTTTCCTATGCTTGTCCATGGGCACATCGCACACTGATTTTTCGTGCCTTGAAAGGACTGGAGGAAGTCATTTCGATCTCGGTAGTACATCCATTAATGCCAGAAGAAAGCTGGGTATTTGGTGACTATCCTGGTGCCACAGAAGATCATATTAACCATGCTGACGCTTTGTATGAAAATTACTTACTGGCTGATCCCGAATTTACCGGACTGGTTACTGTGCCCGTACTCTGGGATAAAATACGCCAGACGATTGTCAATAATGAATCATCTGAAATAATTCGTATGCTCAATTCTGCCTTTGTTGATTTTGCAAAATCTGCAGTGGATTATTATCCAGATGAATTGCGCAAAGAGATTGATGAGATCAATGAACTTGTTTACATCAATATCAATAATGGTGTGTATCGAGCAGGTTTTGCAACCAGTCAAGATGCCTATGAGAACGCCTATGACCATCTGTTTAATTCCCTGGATGCGCTTGAAGACCGATTGTCAAAACAACGCTATCTTGTTGGTGATCAGATAACTGAAGCTGATTGGCGCCTATTTACAACGCTGGTGCGTTTTGATGCCGTGTATTACAGCCACTTTAAAACGAATAAAAAGCGTCTGACAGATTACCCAAATCTATGGTCATATACATGCGAACTTTATCAGGTCCCGGGTGTGGCAGAAACGGTAAACATGGATCATATTAAATATCATTATTTCGCAAGTCATCGTTCTATCAATCCGACAGGCATCGTTCCCAAAGGACCTGAGCTTGATTTCGGGCAACCACATGGACGGGAATACCTTGGTTAAAGGTAACTATTCAGCATAAATTTAAAAAAAATTGAAAAAAAAAGCTTGACAGAAAAGTTATGTAATTTATTAAAACCGACATGTCTATG
>JAHXHI010000284.1 GCA_025656775.1 gamma proteobacterium symbiont of Bathyaustriella thionipta | reverse complement strand
CATAGACATGTCGGTTTTAATAAATTACATAACTTTTCTGTCAAGCTTTTTTTTTCAATTTTTTTTAAATTTATGCTGAATAGTTACGATGCGTCATACAAATCAATTAAAACAGGATGATATACCTTTGTAAATAAGAGGGTATAAATATTGTTAATCAGCTGATTTCTACTATAATTTCACATTATACGACAATGTTTAGATTTCTTTGTCTACCTGTCCTGTGTCTTAAATTAGTAGAGATTATAATGGCTGTTACTGTGTTACGTGTGTTAATGTTTGTTGTTTCTATTCAGTTGATTGGCTTAGATAGTTTTTTTATCTCTGATGCATGGTCAAAAGATGGGCTTCCAAGCCAAAAAGCCCGATTTCAAGGGATGGGTTCCACATTAAAGGAACAAAAGAAACAAACGCTTTTTTCCTCTGATGAATCAGAAATAACCAGTAAAGAAGAAATACAGGAAGAAAAACCAGGAACGTATTTTAAACTTCATACCTTTGTCATTAATATTAGAGATGAGCGTTATCCTGGAAAATTATTATTTTTAACATTAGAAATTTTTTGTGAAATTAAAGAGTCTGATGATAAATGGATAATTGAAACACATATTGCACCGATAAAAGATGCGATTATCACCTACACCTCAGGTTTATTCCGTCAGCAGATTCAAACACAAAAGCAGAAAAAAGAACTCCAGGAACAGCTTGCCAAAAGAGTAAGAGATGTCCTGAAGACATTAAGTGGAAAAAATGTAATTAGTGACTTATATCTGACTCGTTTAATTATTCAGTAATGTTAAATAAATTTAATTTATTCCGTATAGCCTGAAATAAAGTTCATTACTGTGTACTAATTCCTGATGTGTACCATCAGCAATAATTTTGCCATTATCAATGACAACAATTCGATCCGCCTGTTTTACTGCACTTAATCTATGAGCAATAATGAGTGTTGTTTTATCGCTTAGATAGGACTTAAGTGAAGTATGAAGATTATTTTCTGTTTCCGTATCTAAAGCTGAAGTGGCTTCATCAAGAATAATCAGTTTTGGATTTGTTAAAATCATACGGGCAATTGCAAGTCGTTGTCTTTGCCCGCCTGATAAACGGATGCCCTGGCGGCCAACCATGGTATCAAGCTGTTCAGGTAGCTGTTTCACTGTGCTGTCCAGTTGAGCTATTTCAAGCGCTTGCCAGAGGGATTCATCGCTTAGTTCATTCCCCAGGGACAGATTGGTTCTAACGCTATCATTAAAGAGTACAGGATGTTGTAAAACCGCTGCCGTATTTTCCCGGATTTTATCAAAGCCAATTTCTGAAATCGGCACATTATCAAAATAGATATCACCTGATTCAACGGGGTATAAGCCTAATAGAATTTGAATCAGTGTTGATTTTCCCCCGCCGCTGGAACCAACAAGCGCCACTTTTTCACCTTTATTAATGGTTAAAGAAAGCTTATTTAAAATATAATCATTATTTTTTGATTCGGGCTCAGAAATGGACTCTGAAAATAATTCATCCTGATTCCTAGAGCTATTGGGATAATTAAAACAAATACGGTCAAGTTTAATGGCAATCGTTTGTTGCTCTTTAAACGGATCGGTTTTACAGGGAATAAAGGGTTCCTGTTTGAGTGCAAATATTTTATTTAAACGGTTTATAGATGCCCGGGCACTATAATAGGCATACTGAATATTGAGCACTTCCTGCACCGGACCCATCATATACCAGAGATAGCCAAACACAGCAAACATTAAACCAATCGATAAATCAGAAGTCAGTACCATAATCATGCTTACGGCACGAAACATATCAAAACCAAATAAAAAAACAACATGGGATAATTGACTGGCTGCATCCGTTTTCCATGAATAGGCTATGGAGTACTTTTTGACTTCTGCAGCCTGGGTAATAAGACGTTTAATATAATGCTGTTCACGATTAGCGGCCCGTATTTGATGAATAGCATCCAGGGTTTCAACTAAAGCCTGTTGAAACAGGGCGATGGCATTATTTTCTCTAAGTTTTAATTTTTTGACTTTTTTGCCCATACGCATGGTAAGAAAAATGACTAATGGGTTAAAAAATAACAGAATCATAGCCAGCTGCCAGTCAATCCATAAAAGTACTACCGCAGTGCCAATTATAGATAAGACGGCGACAATAAATTTACTGATCGTCGCACTAATAAATTGATCAACAACTTCAATGTCAGTAACGAAATGTGAGGCAAAACCACCACTGCCAACCGTTTCATATTCACTGATGGCAATTTTTTTTAAATAATTTGATAATTTTTCTCTCATTTGCAAGGTAATCGATTTGGCTAAAATGGTAAAAATACGCATTTGCCAGACATTCAGTACCACCGAGCATAAACGCAAAAATACAGAAAATATTAAGGCGGTAATAATATAAATAGTGCCAATATGCCAGTCAACCGGCAAAAATTGATTCATAAATGCTATGGACTCAGCAGGCTTATTTAATAAAACCTCATCAACCATTAAGGGTAGAATGAGTGGAATAGGTACTGATAGAAGGGCAGCGACTATGGCAATAATATTGGCATAAATTAATTGTTTTTTATATTGAATAGCAGACTCAATAATACGCTTAAAAGAGAAAGACTCTTTTTGTTTTACTAAGGTATTATCTGAAGTATTATTTATATTGTTAATGATGGCATCAGATGTCAAGTTTCAGGCCTCTTCCGGGTGTTTATTACTATAAAGTTCAAATAGAGCCTGTATTCTTTTTATGTAGGTAACAGGTTCAATACCACGTACATATCCATAACGGGCTTTTTTATAATACTCAGGCCTGGACAATAATATAAATGCCTGTTCAACATGCCCAAACCATCGATTAGGATTCAGGCCCTGTTTGGCAGCAAGACTTCGGGCATCCTTCAGATGCCCCAGGCCGGCATTGTAAGCAGCAAGTATGAACCAGGTGCGTACTGCATCGGGCAGTTCATTTGATAGTTGTTTTCTGAGCCAGTCCATATATTTCACTCCTGCGCGTAATCCATTTTCAGGTTTTTCCAAATCTGAAATACCGACTTCACGAGCAGTTCTTGGCATTACCTGTAATAAGCCAATGGCTCCGGCCCATGATTTTGCTCTTGGATTAAACTGACTTTCCGTATTAACTTGTGCAGCAATTAAACGCCAGTCAAAATTATATTCACTGGCCAGCGATCGAATCAGATCATCGTATGGTGATATATCTTTATTATTTTTTAATAATTTATCTGCATCAAATAAATTGCGTGAATTTTTAAAATATTTATTGTAAGTGATGTTATAAAATAATTTTTTATATTCATTTTTTATAAATTTATTTAACTCAGCAAGCAGTTGTTTGTTATTGTCTCTAATCAACCATCGATGTGCTTGATAATCGGTAAGTGAGAGTGAAGCTTGTAAATTACTATGCCAGCTTTTTTCAATATCAATAATATGCGAATCGGCCAGGGTGAGGTCAAATTGGCCATCGATGACATTTTTTATAATCGCTTCAGTTTCCATACTTTCCCGAACAAGCTCAATATTAAACGGTATATTGTCTTTGCTGAGTTCTTTTTGTAATACTGACAGTGTATTCCAATATGAACTGCTTTTTCGTACATAAAAAGTGCGCTGCTCAAGTGCCCTTATTGAATTAATAGGCTCCTCATCTTTTCGTTGTACAATGACTTCTTTGACATATAAATAAGGATCAGTAAAACTAATTGCAAGCTTTTCACGATCAGGTGTTTTGATCAGGCCAGCAGAAATGATATCACCATAGCCCTCGTCTAACCATTGAATCATTTGTTTGCTATCCTGAGCAACCAGTACTTTTAAATTAATTTTTTGTTGTTTAGCAAAGTGTTTGATTAAATCATATTCAAAACCCATTAACTTATTTTTCCAGATAAAATAAGTCGATGAGTTATTACGCGTGATAAGCCGTAAATGACGATACTTTTTTATTTCATCTAGATCACCCACTCGGGTATCAGGCAGATCTCTTAGAAGTTTTTCAGTTTTAATATAGCTATTGAGCTGTTTAAGTAATTCCGGGTTATTTTTTCGTACAGCCCATGCAATGGGTTTTTCTTTAGTAAGATCGATTGCAGCTTTAACATCCTTGCGATATTCTTTAAATAATTTCAAACGATTACTATCAATGACGACGGCATCAATATTCCCGTATACTATTTGATTAAATTTATCATCAGGGGTTACTTTGTCATCCAATTTGATGATGTCAAATTCCTGGATATTTTTTATGTCTGCCTGAAGCTCTTTTTTTAGAGAAGTAATGGTTTCCCAGAATGATGTATTTTCTCTTACACCGATTTTTAAACCATTCATATGATTGATGTCGATATTACCCAGGTTTGATTGTGCAACAACTAGCTGTTCAACTGAATAATCAACAGGAATAGTAAAATTTACCTTTTTTTTTCTACTTTCTAAAATAGTGAGATTAGCAACGATAATATCACCAAACCCATCATTCAATAGCGAGAACATTTTGGAGAAGTCTTTAGTAGAAATAAATACAGGTTCTAAATCATGATCTTCAGCAAAGCGAACAATTAACTTTAATTCATCATTGTAAGGTAATGATTCTCTAAGTAAAAATTCATTTAACTGAAAAGTAAAGGGCACAATAATTCGTAGTATGCCAGTGCGTTTAATGGTATTCCAGCCATATTTGCTTTTTAAACGATATTGAGGTTCTGCTTCGTCAATTTTTGCTTTTAATGAAATGTCTTCAGTCAGATCAGGTTTTTGTTCAGGTGGTTTTTTGTCAGTCTGTTGCTGTTTGTTAGGTATTGGTGTGGGTGAGTCATCACAGGCACTTAATGTGTTTAAAATAAAAAAAACAAATAAAAAATAAGTAATTTTAAAAATTAAATGACGATTGTTTGTTATCATTATTTGCACAGTTTATTCTTTAATTGCCATCGCTACGGTATAGGTTTTTCCTTGTTTAATTTTTTTATAATTACCAAATACTTCTTTAAAAGAACGCTCAATATATTTTCTAATACCTGTGATAGTGACAACATAAAAGCGACCATTTTTTTCAAGGTGATTGTAGGTATCAATCAAAAATAAACTAAGTAATTCATTACCGACCTTGGCTGGAATGTTTGATACGACTAAATTAAATTGTCGTGAGCCGACTTGATCAAGCCCATTACTCAAAAATGTTTCGCAGTTAGTTAAATGATTAAGCTCAATGTTTTGTTCTGTGTATTTAATGGCAACAAAATCTTTATCTATAAGCGTTGTCTGACCTTGAGGTGCTAATTTGGCAATGCTCAGTCCCAGGGGACCATAGCCACAGCCAATATCAAGACAGTTATCATTGTTATTAACCTGGATGTAATTCAACATAAGCTTAGAACCTTCATCAATCGTCTTTGGTGAAAATAGTCCCCAGGTGGTAGAGAATTGCATGGGAGTACCACAAAGCTCAGTTTTTATAAGCATATCTTTTCGATAGTGATCGACATCCTGAAAATAATTGCTTTTAGGCGGCATAAAGTAAAGACTCCTGAAATTTAAATTTTGCATTATAAATAAAAAAAATGCGTTTGTCAGAACTCTAAATTAAGACATTGAAAATGATTGAATGTGGTGCATTAATTTTTTGCATTCCTATTTCTCTGTTTAAGGATACAACTTGAAAAATATGAATTAAGCAATAAAGTCATAAGTTATGGTAGCAATGACAACAATATAAAACCATCTGCACGTTTTAAATGATGATCACCTGGTGTATAAATTACTTGTGCATTCCTGCCAATCACAGGAACTAAAGCCATATTTTGACTGTTTGGTGGAACGAGCCAGTCACCTTTTAAAAGTGACCCATTACCCCTGATAATTGAGGTGTATTTCATCGTGGGAAGAGCCTGGCGATTTAACCAGTAAAGAAAGTAATTTTTTTCTTCCCGGCTGAGTTGTTTATAAAGAATTTCTGATCGATTTATCTCATCTGCACCAAATAATGGTGCAACAATGCTAATGGGGGTATCGGATGCTTTATTTGCCATCTCAGCAATAGGTGAACCTAAATGAGGCGTCGCAATTGTGATCAATTGAGACATATTAAACTGTTCTGTTTGTTTGTAATTATTAACCAGTGCCAGACGAGTAACAATACCACCCGCTGAATGTGCCACCAGATGAATTTTTTGTTGAGGATAGCGGTGCATTATATCGTTAAGATATTGAGTAAGAAGATTTGCCTGAATTTCTGCGGGTGCTTCAGAAGGTAATTCGACAGTGACTACATGCTTACCTGTATTGCTTAAAGGGTTACCGAATTGTCTGTAATTACCTTGTGGGGCATAGGTACCGGCATCGTTCCAGCTATTATTACCGAGTAATTGTACAATACCTTTAGCACGCCAGACATTGCCGCTACTATGATAGCCATGAACTAAAACGGCTATATCTGCCAGTACATTACCTGATATAAAAAAAATAAACAGTGTTAATAGTTGTAGCTGACGCTGCATTACAATCTCCCGAATTCTGTGTCATTATAGTTGATATTAATAAAAACCTGACGAAGTTATCGCTATCAATTAATAATGACTATAACAACTTTTTCTGAACTTTATAACATTTGAAATTATTTAAATATGATTAATGAATTATCACAACAATTTTCGATTAAAGATCACTTAAGTTTTACTGAAATTCATAGTGGTTTTCCTGCTATACAGGTTAATAATCAATGGGCAACAGCGACAATCAGCCTTTATGGTGGACAAATACTTGAATTTCAACCCCATGAACATGCTGAACCCGTCCTGTGGCTAAGTGAAAAAGCAACCTATCAACAAGATAGGTCTATCAGGGGTGGTATTCCAATTTGCTGGCCCTGGTTTGGAAATTCCCCTTACGAGGCACTACCATCTCACGGCTTTGCTAGAATATCTTTTTGGCAAGTTCATTCTACTGAGTCACTGTATAATGGTGAAACACAACTAGTTTTATCTATGCCATGTGAAGCTATTTGTAAAGAATATCAATCATTAACAGAATATTCTTTATGTGACTTATCATTAAAAATAACCATTGGTAAAGTGCTGATAGTGGAGTTAATCACGACCAACCGAAGCAAACAGATATTGCCCATCAGCAATGCTTTGCATACTTATTTTAATGTCAGTGATATTCGCTCTATCCGTATTTCTGGCCTGGAAGAAATTAACTATCTCGATAAGCTACAGAATCAGGGCAAGATCATTATAAATGAGAAAAATTGATATAATAAGGGAACTTTTTACATAAACAAGGATCAGATCAATAAACCATTATGGAG
>JAHXHI010000248.1 GCA_025656775.1 gamma proteobacterium symbiont of Bathyaustriella thionipta | reverse complement strand
GGAAGTTTCACTACCTGAAAATGTAATTGCATTTAAGAAAAAATAATTTGGTCGGGGATGGCCGTTGTCACAACTAGGTCTACACCCCTATTATCCTTAACTGGCTTCACTGGCTTTCCTCTCAATACTTCTTGTCACACTGCTTTTTGAAGCTTCTGTTTTCAGACTGTGTATTGATGTTTTTTTCTTCTCGTTAGCTTCAATCTTACGACAATTTTCAGCCATGGCCGCAGCAAGCTGTTGACGACCATTTGCTATGGCTTCAGCCATACGTTTGTTGGCAGCATTAAGTGCCTGACGTGCAGTTACCGTAGAGGTACGATTTTTAACCGCATTAACAGGCATGCGTGCCACATCATTTACTGCTCGATTCTTAGTGTTGTTAGCTGCAGTGATATGGGCTATTTTCTGATTATTGCCTGTACTGACTTCTCTGCGAGGCATGATTTCTGCAGGTCGATGGGTATTACCCGAAACAGAGTCTGGTTTACGTCCCATAAGGTGTGTAATAACCTTCCATGCAGGACCATAGAGGCTCAGGGTACCGCCTTTGAGCAGCAGTATTTTATCAACAATCTGGAGAATTTTTTTACGATGGCTGACCAGAATCAAAGTGGTATTCTGTTCTTTAAGTTTCAGGCACGCCCGGTTTAAGGCTTTTTCACCTTTTCTATCAAGATTGGCGTTTGGTTCATCCAGCACCACCAGCTTTGGTTGACCATATAATGCTCTGGCCAGACCAACTAATTGTCTTTGTCCGCCAGATAACACGGATCCACCGGGACCAATAGGTGTATCATAAGCTTCCGGTAGATGCCGTATCATCGAGTCGATTCCCGATAATTGTGCTGCCTCAATTACTTTTTCATGATCAATTTCACCAAAACGTACTATATTTTCTGCAATACTACCTTCAAATAATTCAATATCCTGGGGTAAATAACCAATATTGGGTCCCAATTCATTCAGATTCCAGTGCTGTATCTCTGTATCATCCAGTCGCACTTCCCCCTGTGTTAATGGCCATAAACCCAATATTGCTCGTACTAATGAAGATTTTCCCGATGCACTGGGTCCAATAATGGCTAATGACTGACCTGCGGGTAATTCAAAAGACAGTCCTTTCAATGAATAACGTTTACCACCAGGAGGACGCATAACAGCATTATTGACTTCAATATGCCCCTCAGGCTCTGGCAAACTCATATGCTCTGTTACTTCAGATTGTTGTTCCAGAAACTGGTGCAGCCGTTGAACTCCCGTACGAGCTGAAACAAACTGTTTCCATGCACCAATACTTTGATCAATGGGTGCTAAGGCTCGTCCCATAATGATAGAACCTGCGATCATCATTCCAGCAGTGATATGATTATTGATTGCCAGATAGGCACCTAAACCAAGGATCAGTGACTGAAACAGCATACGCAATGTTTTGCTCAGACTAACATAAAAACCTGACCTATCTGAAACCTGAGAATGTCCCTGCAAAGCCTGTTCATATTGAGCCTGCCAGCGGTTTTTGAACTGTTCCTGCATCCCCATGGCCTGTATTACTTCACTATTACGTAATGTGGCACTAACCATATTGGATGCAGTATATTGAGATTCACTGGACTTCTTTTGTAAATTTACGGTTGATAATTCGTTTAACAGTGCCAGAATAATGAGCACCACTGCAGATCCGACAGCAAACCAGCCAAAAAGAGGATCAAATAAAAACAATATACCCAGATAGATTGGAGTCCAGGGCATATCAAAAAATGCAAAGGGTGCACTACTGGATAAAAATTGACGTACAGTAGCCAAATCGTTAAGAGCCTGATTGTTTGCATGTTCTGGATTTTTTAAAGCATTGTTATGTACTGCAGTAAAAATTTTCGGGGCCACATATTGGTCTATTGAAAATGCAGTATGAGCTAATATTCGTGAACGGACATATTCGAGTATACCCATTGTTAAAAACATCCAGATCAGGATTAATGATATAAAAAGCAATGTTTCCTGACTGCGACTACTCATCACCCGATCATATACCTGCAACATGTATAAGGGTGGAGCCAGCATTAGCAAATTAATAAAAAAACTGAATAAACTGATATAAATTATACTTTTCCAGAAGGCACGTTCCTGGTCCTTGTTATTTGAAAAAGTTGAAAATTTGAGTATAAGGTCTTTAAACGTTTTCATAATTTTTAATCAGAAAATGGTTTAATAATAAAAAAAGGCGACGACGATTTCTCGTCAGTCACCTTATCTAAATAGTCACTGCACATTAATACTACCTGTATTGACATCATTAAACTCAGTTTTCATAAAATGAAACTGCTTAATGGTGTCAAATTTTAATATAGAATGACTATTCATAATTTGAAGCTTTAAGCAATATCCATTAGATTAGCCTCTGTGATGTTATCAAAAGCATTTTCGTCTAACTGAATATCAGCAGCAGTCAAATTACCATAGACATCAATGCTGCCCATGGACTTGCCATCTGCAGTCAGTTCAACACGAGTCAGATTGCCTCGTATCTGAGTCAACGTATATTCAGCATTCTGACCACCAATGATTAGCTTGTCACCATCATTGCTGTTAAAGCCGTCAATTCTGTCTTTACCAATACCTTCACCAGATGCCTGGAACAGGTATTCATCGGCACCACTATCACCACGCAGATAGTCATTGGCATTATCACTAACAGAGTAGAGTTTGTCATTACCCGATCCGGCATAGATTTTATCTGCACCAGCACCATCGAGGATAATGTCATTACCATTTCCGGCGTGTAATTGATCCCTGCCGCTGCCGCCAGCCAGTGCATCATCACCATCGTCGCCGCGCAGGTAATCATTGCCATCACCACCGATCAGGTAATCATCATCTGCACCCGCGTACAGCTTATCATCACCCGCACCGCCATTGAGTTGATCATCACCGTTGCCACCGTGCAACTGATCCCTTCCGTTACCAGATATAAGGTTATCATTACCATTATCACCACGCAGGTAGTTATTGCCATCACCTCCGATTAGCGTGTCATTACCTTCACCTGCGTACAGCTTATCATCACCAGCACCACCATCAAGCTGATCATCACCGTTACCGCCGTGCAACTGATCCCTTCCGTTACCAGATATAAGAATATCATTACCATTGTCACCACGCAGATAATTATTTCCATCACCACCGATTAGCGTGTCATTGCCTTCACCTGCGTACAGCTTATCATCGCCCGCACCGCCATCGAGTTGATCATCACCGTTACCGCCGTGTAGCTGATCCCTGCCATCACCGGCGATAAGACGGTCATTACCATTATCACCACGCAGATAATCATTGCCGTCACCACCGATAAGAGTATCGTTGCCTTCACCCGCATACAGCTTGTCATCACTGCTGCCGCCATCAAGCTGGTCATTACCGTCACCACCGTGTAATTGATCTCTGCCATCAGCACCGATAAGCGTATCATTGCCGTTATCACCACGCAGATAATCATTACCCGCACCGCCATCAAGCATATCATCACCGTCACCGGCATAAATCTTATCGTTACCTTCACGTGCCCAGATCTTATCGTCATCACTCAGGCCTTTGATGCTGTCATTACCCTGTGAGCCGAACACACTGTCTTCATTCAGGTAAAAATGATTCAGCCAGGTTGCTAGATCACCCAGATTGGCATTACGATTACCATCTTCGTTTAAGACATTATCACCCTGGATCTGAAAACCAAGATGATAAATGCCGTCAATGACGGTATTGATTAAATTGTCATCACGGTATCGGGCATTACCACCATCATTTTGTACCAGATGGTAACCGGTTTCTTCACCACCTTCATCATCACCGTGCAGCTCTTTCCATTCGTCTTTATAGTTTGTCTGTAAGTACTGGTTAATGGCTTTGATGTCTTCGATATCAATCAGATTATCTTTTGCTGCACCTGTGGCTTCTATGGCTTCAATCAACAGCTTATTCATACTATTAGCGGCTTCTGCACCCTCATTGATATCGCCGGCATTGGTGTTTCTGGAAAGACCGTCATCATTTTTGATGCTGTCTACCAATTCATCCAGCCCGGTGTTGGTAGTGCCCTGGTCAACATAGAAGAAGTTCACCCAGTCTGCCAGATCGGTCAGGGTTGCATTTTGATCACCATCTTCATTGAGAATGTTATCGCCTTTAATTTCAAAACCCAGGTGGAAAATACCATCAGCAACCGTGTTGACAAAGTTTTGTGCAAACATGCGGGTATTGGCACCGTCATTTTGTACCAGGTGATAACCGGTCTCTTCGCCATTTTCATCATCACCATGAAGTGCTACCCATTGATCTTGATAATTATCGCGAATGTAGCTGTTAATTAGGCGAATGTCGGCGACATCAATGGCATTATCATTCGCTAAACCCTGTTGTTCGATGGCTTCTTTAATGATTGCATTCATACTGTTGGCGGCATCAGCGCCATCAGCAATATCTTTGTCAGAAATTCTATTGCTCAGGCCGTTATCTGCCATAATCATATCAGTCATTCTGTCGAGACCACTCTGGGTGGTAGAATGATCGGTGTAAAATGCAGTCAGCCATTCTGCGGCCTGTGATAATGTCGCATTGGCATTGCCGTCTTCGTTTAGCAGGTTGTTACCTTTGATGGCAAATCCCAGGTGATAAATACCATCAGCAACGGTATTGATCAGGTTCTTACCGCGGAAATTTTCTGTGGCACCATCATTCTGGACCAGATGATAACCCGTTTCTTCACCATTTTCGTCATCACCATGCAGCTCAGCCCATTCGTCTTTATAAACAGTACTGATATACTGGTTTAAGTCTCTGACATCCTGCACACTGAACACACCATCCGGTGCGACACCTGTTGCCTCTACTGCTTCGACGATAATGGCATTCATTGCACTTGCTGCTGCCATACCACCAGAAATATCCTTATCTGATATTTTTCCAGACAAGCCCATATCAGTACCTATGGCATTAACCAGTTGACTTAAGCCATTGACAATATTATTGTTTTCGTTACCTTCACCCTCGATTCCTTCGCCTTCACCCTCGGTTCCTTCGCCTTCACCCTCGGTTCCTTCGCCTTCACCCCCGGTTCCTTCACCTTCAGTACCCTGAATATCATCAGCGGTCAAATTGCCATAGACATCAATACTGCCCATGGATTTATCACCTGAAGTCAGCTCAACACGAGTCAGATTACCTCGGACCTGAATCAAGGTATAATCAACATTATCACCATCAATAATCAGTTTATCGCCATCATTACGGTCAAAACCGTCAATTCTGTCGTTTCCAATACCATCACCCGAAACCTGAAATACATATTCATCGGCACCGCCTTCACCCCGTATAGAGTCATTGGCATTGTCACTGACTGAGTATATCTTGTCATTACCTGCTCCAGCATAGATTTTGTCAGAACCAGCACCGTCAATGATAATATCATCACCATTCTGTCCGTATAGAGAGTCATTTCCATCACCACCAGCCAGTTTATCATCACCATTTTCACCGCGGAGATCATCATTACCACTGCCGCCGATCAGCGCATCATTACCATTGCCCCCATACAGTCGGTCATCGTCAGCACCACCATCTAATTGATCATTTCCATCCTGGCCATATAATCTGTCTCTGCCATCGTCGCCAGTAATCGTATCATCACCAGCTTCACCACGCAGATCATCATTACCACTGCCGCCGATCAGAGTATCATTTCCATTACCCCCATACAGTCGATCATCGTCAGCACCGCCATTGAGTTGATCATTCCCATCCTGGCCATATAATCTGTCTCTGCCGTCATCACCAGAAAGCACATCATTACCATTTTCACCACGTAGATCGTCATTACCGGCACCACCGATCAGAGTATCATTATCGTTACCCCCATGTAGCCTGTCATTGCCATCACCGCCATCAAGCATATCATCACCATCACCGGCATAAACCCTGTCATCACCTTCGCGTGCCCAGATTTTATCGTCGTCACTCAGGCCCCTGATGTTGTCATTACCCTGTGAGCCAAACACACTGTCTTCATTCAGGTAGAAATGATTCAGCCAGCTCGCCAGATCACCCAGATTGGCATTACGATCACCATCTTCATTTAAGACATTATCACCCTGGATCTGAAAACCAAGATGATAAATGCCGTCAATGACGGTATTGATTAGATTGTCATCACGGTATCGGGCATTGCCGCCATCATTTTGTACCAGATGGTAGCCTGTTTCTGCACCACCCTCATCATCACCATGCAGTTCTTTCCATTCGTCTTTATAGTTCGTCTGTAAGTACTGGTTGATGACTTTAATGTCTTCGATATCAATCAGCTTATCCTTTGCGACACCTGTTGCCTCTAGGGCTTCAAATAACAGCTTATTCATACTATTAGCGGCCGCTGCTCCCTCATTGATGTCACCGGCATTGGTATTGCGTGAAAGACCTGAATCACTTTTGATTAACTGCACCAGCTCATCCAGTCCAGTATTGGTAGTGCCCTGATCAACATAGAAATAATTGACCCAGTCAGCCAGGTCGGTCAGGGTTGCATTTTGATCACCATCTTCATTGAGGATATTATCACCTTTAATTTCAAAACCCAGATGAAAAATACCATCAGCAACGGTATTGACAAAGTTTTGTGCAAACATTCGGGTGTTGGCACCGTCATTTTGTACCAGGTGATAGCCGGTCTCTTCGCCATTTTCATCATCACCATGAAGTGCTACCCATTGATCTTGATAGTTATCACGAATATAGCGATTAATTTGACGTATATCGGCGACATCAATGGCATTATCATTTGCAAGCCCCTGTTGTTCGATGGCTTCTTTAATGATTGCATTCATACTGTTGGCGGCATCAGCGCCATCAGCAATATCTTTATCGGAAATTCTATTGCTCAGGCCGTTATCAGCCATGATCATATCAGTCATTCTGTCGAGACCACTCTGGGTGGTAGAATGATCGGTGTAAAATGCAGTCAGCCATTCTGCGGCCTGTGATAATGTCGCATTGGCATTGCCGTCTTCGTTCAGCAGATTGTTACCTTGGATGGAAAATCCCAGGTGATAAATACCATCAGCAACGGTATTGGTCAGATTCCTGCCGCGAAAATTTTCTGTTGCCCCATCATTCTGGACTAGATGATAACCAGTTTCTTCACCATTTTCATCATCACCATGCAGCTCAGCCCATTCATCCTTATGATTGGCCCTGATATACTGATTCAGGACTCTAACGAGGCTGTAGAATAACCCCTATTTTTAATACTTTTTCAATAAATCCACAATACAGGATTCATAAATAGCTTTCAATTTCTAAGAT
>JAHXHI010000376.1 GCA_025656775.1 gamma proteobacterium symbiont of Bathyaustriella thionipta | reverse complement strand
TTTTAGAGACAGAAGATAAGCGTGCTTATTTTTTGCCTCAACCGTCTTTCCTGGCGGCCATAGAGACATGGAACCACCCGACCCCATACCGGTCGTTTTGCACTGTGATGTGCACCATGACAGAGACCCACCGTGGTCAAAGAGAAAGCCTCAATTTCATTGGATTTTGAGGCTTTTTTTTTATCAATTTCTAGGTTTATGATGAATTTAGATCAAGAGTATGATTTATTTAAAAAAATCTGCTGTAACCAGTCAGTAAAGGCTAGTCCTGATGTTGATGCAACGATTCGTCGTTTCATCGAAAAAGGGATGCCAATCAAATTAACAAGTAATCATTATACCCTCTCAAAAGAGACTGTTAGCCTTTCTGTAGACAAAATTCGATCCGGTCTTACCTTGAAGCTTAATTCACGTATCAAACACTTGAATGTAATTTTTGAAACGTGTTCTACGAATGAGGCAGTAAAAGCAATATCTTCAGAGAATAACTATACGGTACTACTTGCAGAGTCTCAGACTGATGGCCGCGGTCGACGAGAAAAAAAGTGGGTTTCTCCAATCGGAGAAAACATTTACCTCTCAATAAAATTTAAATTGATAAACCCTGCAAATATTCATTTTTTGCCATTGATAGCCGCGGTTTCTATTTGTAAATCGCTTATCAAACTGGGGATTAATAATTGTCAGATAAAGTGGCCTAATGATCTCTATATTGATAATAAAAAACTTGGCGGAATATTAGTAGAAAGTCGCTATAATGTTGATTCGGGACATATAATAATTGTAGGTATTGGCTTGAATATTAATATGAATTCAAATCAGGAAATTGATCAATCCTGGACAAGCCTGTTTAATATAACTCGTGTGCTTTTTGATAGAAATATAATCGTATCTACCCTTTTAACAGACCTCATAGAGCAGTTTACACATATTTCTGAGTTTAAAAAACAACAATTTATGTCAGATTGGGCTTCTTTAGATTACCTCAATGGTCGAAAACTTACTATAATTGAAGGCAATGCTACTTATACAGCAACCTCACTGGGTATTTCAGATGAAGGTGCTCTATTAGTTGAATATCTTCAAAATAAAAACAAACCTGAAAATAAAACGATAAAAAAGGTTTTTTCAGCTGATGTATCGGTTAAAGCGCTTGATGATTCTCTAATTAAGGAATAATGTGAGTTATATATTAATAGATGCAGGAAATAGTTGCCTTAAAATTTCTATTGTTAATGATCTTGATGATCCCGAACTATCATATTACGTTCTGAACTATGCCAATTTATATGATGAGCTTTATGATTTTTTGCAAGATTGTATTCCATCTGATGTGATTGTGAGTAATGTTAATAATATAACAATTTATAATATAATATCAGACTCAATTTTTAAACTCTGGCGTATTCAACCTCATCTTGTGACTGTTGAACAGGATAAATATGGTATGTCAACGCGTTACACAAATCCCAGGACCCTGGGTTGCGATCGTTGGCTTGCACTCATTGCAGCAAGGAATGAGTCAAAAAAAACACTTTGTGTGATTGATTGCGGGACTGCTGTTACTATAGATGTGTTATCAAATAAAGGGATGCATCTTGGTGGATTGATCAGTCCAGGGATTAGTACATCAAGACGCGTATTGGGTTTAACTGCAAATAATTTACCTATAGTTGAAAATAGGGATGAAAACATCAATAATAAGTCATCATTTCTCGCAATTAATACACAGGACGCCATTTTAGGTGGTACTTTGTATCAAATAAGTGCCTACATTGAGCGTATTATCACGGAATTCAAACAAGAATTTGGTAATAATACAGATTGTATTATTACTGGTGGGGATGCAGAATTGATATTGAGCCTTACAGGACATCATTTACAATATCGTGAAACATTGGTGCTTGATGGTTTAAGGCTTGCTGCCAAAGAAATATTTGATAGGGAAAGCACATGAAGTGGGTGTTTGTAAGTGTTTTGTTAATTAATGCTGGTTATTTTGTTTATAGTACTTTTTTTAATATAGAACTCAATACACAGAAACATAAAAACACCTCACAGGTTAAGAACCAACTTGTTTTACTTAACGAATTAACGGCATCAGAATTAAATGCACTTAAAGATAAAGCAAGCTTTATAGATAAAAAAGAGCAAACTTTAACATCAATTTCTAAAACCGTTACTAAAGAACAAAATAACAACCAGGTTACAGATACCGATAAAGAAGAAATAATACCTGTTTCGCAAAAGACCAGTACATTGATAAACCTTTGCTATTCGCTTGGGCCCATTACCAAGTCAATGATGGATGATATTCGTTTACAGCTTGAAGAAAAATATAACAAGCAATTATCATTTGGAATTGAAACCACTTCTCCCATAACCTATTACAGAATTTACATACCGCCATTAGAAAGCAAACAAAAAATAAAGGATACTCTGGCAATACTGGATGAAAATGACCTGAAAGATCATTACGTAATGTCAATTGATGGTCGAAAAAATGCGATAGCACTCGGCGTTTTTAAACAAAAAAAAGCAGCCCAAAAGATTGCTGGCATTGCTGAAGGTGTTGGTTTGTCAACCACTATTGAAGCGATTAGTAATGATAAAAACAGCCTTTATAGATTACATATTACTTTTCAAAAAGAGCATGATATTACTAAATTTAATGAGTTAATAAAGTTAAAAAACCTTGAATCTTCAGTATGTGAAAATAAAGGTTGATCGCAAAACTAAACCATGTATAATACGCGAATTCAAAATATTTATGCCGGTATAGCTCAGTTGGTAGAGCAACTGACTTGTAATCAGTAGGTCCCGAGTTCGACTCTTGGTGCCGGCACCATTTCTTTAATTTTTTAAAATAGAACTACTTAATCTATTTTTGAAAAATTATATTAAGTTCAAGTCAGAACCCACTCCTTCTACAATATAAAGTCTAATTCGCTACTCAATCATTCACAAAACAGGATGCATACTCTTCTTATTCTGAGTGATTATTTCTTTTTGTCAAGTTTTGTTCTAATTTTCTTACTAACTCCATTTGTGGTGCCAGATCCGTTTCGACATACTGACGAGTTACTCTCAGATCTGAGTGGCCTAGTATATTTGAAAGAGTTAATATATTAATATTGGTGGTATTCCCCAATTCTGAAGCCATAGTATGGCGAAAACGGTGAGGGGATACGGTAATACCCGTATTATTTTTCAGTCTTTTATAAAATCCAGTGATCTGATTGGCATTACAAGTCATACCATGATATTTTGAATTGAAACGAGTGATATTGAAAACTTGATCCGTATGAAGTGTTTTTCCAACCTCTTTGTGTTTCTTTAGTAGAATTTTTAAGTCTTCCATCAATATTTCAGGTAAAGGGATCTTTCTTTCCTTATAATTCTTACTACCATCGGAACAGACTAAAAAGGTTTGATTGTTAAAATCAATATGCTCCCATAAGATATGAACTAGCTGTCTGCGTCTTATACCGGTAATGTATAAAAAATGGGTGACTATGATCCAGAACCAGTCAGGTGAATATCGGTCAGAATCTAATTGGATTATTTTGATAATGTCGGGGATGGTGCCATTTTGTATGGTTTTCTTCTGTTTTTGAAGAACTGGAGCAAAAGCAATATCTTCAAATGGATTGTTCTCAATTAGTTTTTTTTTAGTGCAAAATTAAAAATAGCTTTCATGTGACGAAGATAAGTGTTCCAGGTAGTCGTACTGGCTTGTTCCAATACAAAGTCCTTCCATTTCTTTATTTCCAGAAAATTAATATCCTGGATTGAAGAATGTGGGCAGCATTCACTAAATCGTCTTGAAATTGACAGATAATTTTCCTCAGTTCTCGGATTATTGATCTTTGCACAAAGGTAATATTGAACCAGCTCTTTAATTGTCATTTGTTTTAACCTCATTGTTTTTAAAATAGTTAAAAAGCAGCCTCATCCAACATGGATAATCACCTTATTGAATTCTGGGTGCTTACCATCAGGATAAATCACATTAAAAGGGAGTAAATAACCACTAAGCCAGGTTGTCCGGTTGGGACCTTTCACCTGAAATTTATGAATATTCACATGATTTTCGGTTTTAATATGCAACTTCAATTTATGAAACCGTGCCTGAACGATTTTCCAGGTCGCTTTACCACTGGTTATTTCATCAAAACCCATTTTCAGACAAAATTTTTGGATAATAAAAGGGCTTATCAGAATCACCCCTTTGGGGATAATATGAACCTGCGCTTTAGCCTGATTCACTCTCAGGTTCTTGTCTCGGATAGAGCGTTTGACCCAGTTAAGAAAATACTCGCCAATATCAGGATCATCCGGTTGTGGAATGACTTTAGTATCTACAGGCGCTGCCCCAGTATTCAATGATTGATCCACATCATTTTGAGTCAGTTTTCTGTTGTCTGGCTCTGCATCAGTTTTTTTATGGTTTGGAACAGATAGTTGTGTTGACTCAGAATTCTGTACAGGGGGTGTACAAAGCTCAACAGGCTCTTTACTTTCATTTAATTGGACTGGTTTGGAATTTGTATCAGGTTCAGGATCATGATGAATGACTTTATCTGTTTTGTCCTTTACTTCAGTAACAGATGACTGAGACAGTGTTTTAATCTTTGTATCCTGTGGCAGAACTGTAATACTGCCTTTCATATCAGCAGGGATATGACCTACTTTAAACAAGCGGCTAGCTTCAAAGACCATGACGGTCAGATTGAGCTCATAGTTGGCCTCCTTAATGTTTACTTTCCAGATAGCACCTCCTTCGGAATTTTCCAGTGCATAACCATGTTCCTGCCAGGTGTCGTAGAGACGGGTAGGATCGTTAGGTATATCGGTGGCACCATTGTCCTTCAGATAAGTTTGGACGGCATTTGTCACAGTCCGACAGACCAGATAGGCTTTGCCCTGATAAATCCAGCCTGCAGCGCCATTACGATTAAGCTTCAAACTGCCATCATGAAGTAAATGTCGCAGAGCCGTCATTAAGCGGTTAATCATCGGTAGTTGAAAAGCTCCGGGAAAACGAATCTTATGGCCACCCAATTTAAGATCCGCTGCAACAGATTCACGATCAGCCTGACGGACAATTTCGCCTATGACTCCACATTCATAGTGATCATTATTAAGCCAGGCCATCAGCTGCTTAATTAACCGCTTGTCCTGTAATAACCAGTGTCTGGCTTGCCTGGGTAAGATATCCATTAACGAGACAGATAAATAGTGGCACAACTGATAATCAGATGGCTTAAACAGCACTCGATAGGATTGTGTTGACTCTGGCATTTTTCCAAGATACGGTGACCAGGATACAGAACTGCCATCTTTCAGTGTCAAGGTTATCTTTAACAATGCCAATGTCTTGCCAATATCATGTAATAACGCTGCTGAAAATAAACCATAGCGCCACACCTGATCCAACTGGGTTCTTTCTTCTGGGCCAACACCTAATGGCAATTGGTAGGCCTTGGCGATTCGCATGGTATTGGCACAGACTTCAATGGTATGGCTCAACAAACCACCAGGGCCTGCATGATGATGAGAGCCTGAAGCCGGCATCAATTGAATCAATTCTGCTGCATTATTAATGGCTTGCTGGTACAGTGTTTTCCAATAGTGATCATTGACAGAAGATAGTCGTCTTATCTCTCGGATTGGTTTTTCCAATTTCAGATATTCAATGAGTTCTGGGGCAGTCATTGGCGGTAACTGCTGTGGATCTAACTTTTGATTCAATTCATGGATAACTGGGGCAGGTTTTATGCTCCCCAAAAATGACAGAAGTTTACTCATATAACCATCTCAATGAAGCTCTTTAACATGATCAAACCGCTCAGCCATCCAGCGCATGAGAATATCTGGGGCAGGATGAGACTCATAGCCTTCATAGATTGAAATTTTCTCACCCCTGGCAAAATCTTCAAATGACTCAGCGGTTGGATCCCAATAAGTGGCTGGAATGCCTTTAAAAAAACGATAATTAAAACAAAACATCTTCTGAAAACGCATGATCCCAAGTGTGTCATTATTTTTGTCTTCAGGATTCAAAGATTGCAGTACCTCCAGGATCCCATACACAATATCGTGTCGTGTATCATTAATAGCTCCATCAAAATTGTGTACCAGCAGCTCTAATGTGGGCAGCCAATGGAGTCGATGAAGCCTTTGCAACTGGGCTTGTATTTGGTTCATTTTATTCGCATCCTTGTTCATGAAATTTCCTATCTTAGGTAAATTGTTAGTTCAGCAATGGTCAAGATTTTTAAGCCTTTTTATGGCCTTTTACATTTCCCTTATCATTCCCTTCCGATTTTTCTTCTTTACCCTTAATTCCTTTCCCTCCCCTCCCTCCTGGTTTTTATAGGAGGGAGGGCCTTTTTTGATAGGCCCCTTACCATTTGTGCCTTTTTTACGCCGTTTTAAATACCAATGCAAAATGAACCGCACAGAATGGATTTCTGATTCTTTATGACATCAATCATCCATTCTCATTAGAATTAAGCCATCAATAAATTGGAGAGATAATTATGCAAATCAGGAATGCACTTATTATCGGACTGACCCTGTTTTCAAGTTTGAATATGGTGCAAGCCGACAATGCTCAAGGATTGATCCAGACTGATCGTTATTCAGCGGTTGAACCAAAACCCACGACTGAACAGGAAGCACCGTTATTAACGCTGGTCACCATTAAATACCCCAGACAGGTTAATACGATTGGTCAGGCGATTTCATACACATTGAAACGCAGCGGTTATCGCCTGGCTCCTCAATATGCAAATGATCCAAATATGAAAGTGTTGATCAACTTACCTTTACCTGAAGTTCATCGTCAATTAGGTCCCATGACGGTTAAACAGGTTTTAAACACATTATCTGGATCAGCCTTTATATTAGTGACTGATCCAGTTCATCGTTATATATCATTTGAACTGATACCGGAATATCGTTCACTGGTTTTACACTAAAAAGTGATCAGATAGTTAAATAAGGAAATAAAGCATGTCTGAAAATGAAAAAATGGAAATGAGTAACGATGAGATTGAAATTATTGATTTTCAATCTGAAGATCGTTCAGATTCACAGGAGAAATCAAATATTCAGCCTGTACCCACAGGAATAAAATTACTCTTAGGTGGAATTAGTCTTGCCTTATTATTAGGTCTGGGCACTTTGTATCTATTCAAAGACACCAACCAATCCATCGCTAATGATGCCAATAGGATGGATATCGATGCTGATAGTGATAATGCAGTGGGTACCGGGTGCAGGTCTTCTTGTGATATATAAAACAACAACTTAATATCAAAAAGAAGTGTTTTCGTGAAAAATTATCGGCTAGATATTGAA